>CAXMUI010000078.1:0-23916 GCA_964196475.1 uncultured Acidimicrobiia bacterium | reverse complement strand
TCGGGCGGCTAGACCTTTTTCGATAATCTGGGAGAGCTCTCGCTCTTCGGCTGCATTGAGAAGCGGTACGAGACCGATCTCATTGAGGTATTGACCTACGGAATCACTCATTGTTCACTCGGGGGGTAGTGGGGTATTGCTTGGGGGGGGATTGCATCGTGCTAGACGCCTTGCGGCACACGGAAGTCGCGGGATTCTCCCGAGAGGAAAGTGTGGTTCGATGCCGGTGTAAACGCCGCAGTCGAGTCCATTATTCCACCCATTGGGGGACGCATGTGTAGGCCGCAAAGCCAGTGGAACATGGTAAGACATGGCATGGGAGATGTCCAGCAGAATCTTGCAATTTGGGCGTAGGAGCCCACGCGAACCCTCTACACTGCGCGCCATGCAGGTGAGGCAACGCTGGGGAATCTTCGGAGGGACGTTTGATCCGCCGCACATTGGGCATCTCGTTGCTGCTCAAGCGGCGCTTCACGAACTTAATTTGGACCGTGTTTTGTTCGTTGTGGCACACGTACCTTGGCAAAAGGTAGGGGATCGAACCATTAGCGAGTCGCCTCATCGCTTGGCGATGGTTGAGGCCGCCGTTGAGTATGAGCATGGTATGCAGGCGGTAAGTCTCGAGATCGATCGAGGCGGCAATTCCTACATGGCCGACACGTTGGCCGAATTATCGGCCCCAGAGCGGGACCTTTTCTTGATTCTTGGCTCCGATGCCGCCCACGGTCTGCCCACATGGGAGCGCCCTGACGAGGTCCGCGCCTTAGCCGACGTTGCCGTTGTTGATCGCCCGGGTAGTGCAGGGCAGTCGCCGCCGTATGGGTGGCAGTGGCAAATGATTGACTGCCCATTGATCGACCTTTCAAGCACAGATCTCCGTCAGCGCATTCTTGCTGGGGCGCCGGTGGACCATCTTGTGCCAGATTCTGTCGTTTCCTACATCAACCGCAACGGTCTTTATCGATGAGACAAGGACCAGGCGACAAGCGCACGTCGGCTGAATGGGTTTGGATGGTACTTTTTCCTGTTCTGCTCGCGTTGTCGCTATTTGTCGGATATCGAATTATTCGATCTGGCGCAGGGGCGATTTTGCACGCCACCGATGGTGATGTGGTTCAGGTTGTGACCAATCCTCGGTTGCCCGGCTATCGGGCGATTGTCGAACCAACGGCGGTGAGCGCTGCGCTGTTGGTGCATGGGGGCGAGCTAGTTGGGGCCGCCGTTGTGGTTCCTGTGGCGAACGGCGTCGGCGGTACGTGGTTCGTGGTTCCTCCCGATATTTTTCTCGACGGGCAGACTCTTGCGACGGCGTTTGAGTCCGATGGTGTGCCGGCTGCCACGGAAGCGCTGCAGTTGCTGACAGCACTTCGCCTAGAAGAGATAGCCGTCGTTGACCAAGAAGAGTGGGGGAAAGTGCTCGGTACTCGGCCAGTGTCCATTCAATTGGCGGATGACCTAGTCCAGGTCAACGGAGCTGTGCAGTTTGCATCAGGCGAGTTGACCATCGATGCCGGTTCGATTGGTGAGGTGTTGGGGTGGCTTAACCCGGGCGAAGTGTCTGCCAATCGTTTGAGTCGACATGATGATGTCATCACTTCTTGGTTGGCAGCAGTTTCTGATCCCGCCGTCACTCTGGGCGATGATGTGCCGCTTGCCGTCTCTCTAAATTCGATGGTTCAAGGTGTACTCAATACAGTGGTTATTCCGATCGTGGCTACCGATTCGCAAGGGCTTGTCCCTGACATTGATTTGTTTCAAACCATGGTGCATGAACTGGCGCCTTTTGCGCTGTCTGAGGCGTCGGTTTTGCGTCCGCAGACATTGGTTCTGAACGGTGCCAGTACTGACCCCGAACTTATGCTTCAAGTTGTTACTCAGGTCGCTGTGGCAGGTGCTCAAGTCACCGCGCTCGGTAATGAAGACAGTTTTCTACGCGCCGAATCATCACTCATCGTTAGCTCCGAACTATGGCTGGATTTTGGTGAAGAGATTGCGGACGCGTTGGGGATTGGCGTCGTGACATTGGATCCCGAGGAAAATCCGGCGTTTGACCTCGTCGTCCATCTGGGTCTTGATCTGCTCGGTCCCTGAATTGGGTATCGGGCAGTAGCATGTGGAGATGAATTGGCACGTATTGGCAGCACGAGCGGCTGACGACAAACTGGCATCGAACACTATCGTTTTGGACGTGGGCGATGTCGTCGGGATTACCGACCATTTCATCATCACGAGCGGGTCAAGTCGCCGCCAGGTGCGCGCCATAGCCGAAGGTATCGAAGCCGACCTCAAGTTGATCGATGGGCCGTCGCCTAAACGTATTGAAGGTCTCCGTGAAGCAGAGTGGATCTTGCTGGACTATGGCGTATTTGTTGTCCACGTTTTTGGTGAGGAAACTCGGCGTTATTTCGACCTCGAACGACTGTGGCAAGATTGCAATCGTGTCGAGTGGCTCGAAACCGACTGAGATAAGGGCTGTTCTCGCCTATAGATGCCGGTACTGCTAGGCGCACTATCTTCGCTGCTTATTGGGTTTGCTGACTTTTTCTCGCGCTTTGCTGCCCAACGAACCAAAGCGGTCACCGTGGTCGTGGCGGGTTCTGGCGCAGGCTTAATCGTGACGGCGGTGCTGGCACCGCTTATGGATGGCAGTCCGCTAGCGAGGGACCTGGCCTTTGGCGCTGTTTCTGGCGTGGTATCGGGTCTAGCGCTGGCCCTGCTTTACCAAGGTATGACGGTTGCCTCAGTGGCGGTCGTATCGCCGACGGCATCGGTTTTTATCGCAGTGATTCCGTTCATATGGGGTCTGTCACGGGGAGAGTCGCCGGGGGTCTGGTCGATGGTGGGCGTGGCAGTAGTGATTCCGAGCCTGGTGCTCACTTCGTTTTCGCCTGAACTTGGCGATCGGGCCCGCCTTGGTCTGGCATTGGGTGTGGCGTCGGGACTCTGCTTTGGCGTCGGCTTTGTGTTTCTCGGAGAGACCTCAAGCGATAGTGGTGTGTGGCCGGCGGTTAGTCAGAGGGGAGCATCCATGGTGGCAATGTTGGCGCTGGCGACAATCCAACGGGTGCCACGTTTGGCACCGCCGTCTGCCCGCGTCTTTGCGTTACTGGGAGGCGTCATAGGTTCACTTGCCATTGTTTCATTCACGCTCGGTGCCCAGCAGGGATCGCTAAGTGAGGTATCGGTGGCAGCATCTACTTATCCGGCGGTGACCGCGCTGTTGGTCTGGAGATATGACAGGGATCCACTGCGGTGGTGGCAAGTCGTTGGCATTGTGGGTTCCATCGCAGGGGTGGCACTTATCGTGGTTGGCTGACGCGATCATGGGGCGGGGATGCCTACCGAGTACGTTGGCCTTATGGAGCCTGATTTTTACGCCTTCGACACGCTAAGCCTGCACGCTGGTCAACAGCCGGATCCGGCAACGGGTTCTCGTGCAGTGCCGATTCATATGACAACGTCTTATGTTTTTGACTCCGTAGACCAGGCGGCGAGTCTGTTCAACCTGGAGACATCTGGGCACATCTATAGTCGTATTTCTAACCCGACTGTGGCGGTGCTCGAAGAACGCATGGCCGCGCTCGAGGGTGGTGTCGGGGCCGTATGCACGGCAAGCGGGTCAGCGGCATTGCATTTGGCGATCGCCACGATCATGAGTGCGGGAAGCCACATCGTGTGTAGTCGCAATGTGTACGGCGGCACGTACAACATGCTAAATCTAACGATGCCACGGTTCGGGATAACCACAACCTTCGTCGACCCGCGAGATCCACAAGCGTTCGCAGATGCCATTACCGACGACACGCGCCTCGTGCTCGCCGAGACGCTGGGTAATCCCGGTATCGAGGTGCTTGATATAGCTGCAGTGGCCGCTGTTGCTCATGATGCTGGTCTCCCGCTGGCTGTTGACTCCACCTTTGCTACGCCGTACCTTTGTCGGCCAATCGAGCATGGAGCCGACATCGTGGTTCATTCGGCCACGAAGTTTCTGGGCGGTCACGGCGTTGCCATCGGCGGGGTTGTGGTCGACGGTGGACGTTTCGACTGGGAAGCAAGCGGCAAGTTTGCGAATTTGACCGAACCCTACGAGGGCTACCACGGCATTTCCTTCACCGAAGAGTTCGGTTCGGCGGCATTGTCAATGCGAGCACGTGCCGAAGGGTTACGTGACTTTGGGGCGTGCTTGAGTCCCCAGAATGCGTTCTACATCTTGCAAGGTGTTGAGACGTTGCCGCTGCGCATGGATAAACACGTAGCCAACGCCAAGACTGTTGTCGACTTGTTGGACGCCAACGATGCGGTCGAGTGGGTTCGTCACCCGCACTCGCCGAGCCATCCCGATCATGATCTTGCGGCCCGCCTGTATCCGAAGGGGGCCGGGGCAATTTTGAGCTTTGGTATAAAGGGAGGGCGTGAGGCAGGGCGAAAGTTCATCGAATCGGTCCGGCTGGCTTCGCATCTTGCCAATGTGGGCGATGCGAAAACTCTGGTATTGCATCCTGCTACCACGACCCATCAGCAACTCAGTGCCGATGATCTTGTGAAAGCAGGGATTGGTGAGGAGTTGATTCGGGTGTCGGTGGGATTGGAAGATCCAGCTGATATTTGTGCCGATTTCGCCCGAGCATTGAAGGCTTCGCAGCGATGAAGTTTTTGGTAGGCGATGCGATGGTGACTGCGGCAACGGGCGCCCGGAGTCTCGATGGGGACGACCCGCTCGTAGTGATGGTCCATGGTGCTGGTATGGACCGGACAATCTGGAGCCAACAAACCCGGTATTTGGCGCACCATGGCTTCCGCGCCGCAGCGGTGGACGTGCCGGGTCATGGAACCAGCGAGGGAGAACCCCTCGCAACGATCGAAGCCATCGGAGAGTGGCTTCTCGACGTAATCGGTGCGCTTGGTGGGTCAGCACATCTTGTCGGGCATTCGATGGGGGCGCTGGCAGCGCTTCATGCAGCCGGCGTTGACGGAGACAAAGCATCTGGTCGTGTGATGTCGTTGAGCCTGCTGGGAGTGGGCATGGTAATGCCAGTTCATCCCGCATTAGTCGCCGCGGCGCAAGACAACAACGTATTGGCTGACCAACTTATTACGGCGTGGGGACACGGTAAGCGTCAACACATCGGACGCAATCCAACGCCTGGTCTTTGGATGTTGGGTGGTACCGAAGCCATGCTCGGTGGCGTCGCCGATGGCGTTTTGGCCATCGATTTGGTGGCCTGCAACGCCTATCTCGATGTTGCCGAGGCAGTAAGCCGAGTCCGTTGTCCGGCTCTGGTTATCGCCGGTGACAGTGACCGGATGACCCCATCAAAGTCGGGTCGAGCTGTGGCTGAGCATTTGGCCGATGCGTCGTTTGCCGAATTGGCGGACACGGGGCACACCATGATGTTGGAACGCCCCGCCGAAGTTCGTCAGCTTCTCTTGGCCCACTTGGCGGGTAGTACTACAGCGCGTTGAGATCGACTGCTGTTATAGCCACCACGGGCGCTCCTGTTGTTGGGTCAATAAGCTCGAAATGGATTTCGCCAACGGAGGACCGAGACCCATCGTCGCCGCTGCTGGTAATTACGTAGCGGGTGGTCTTCAGCCATAAAGATTCGGGGTCGTTGGTGATGGCCTCAATGGACGTGTAGTCGACATCGGCTGTGCGCCCTATGTCATAGCTAGCAATCGTGCCGGTATCAGGATCGAGGCGGTGGAGCCGCCCATCTTCGCGGCCATCGACGATCCATAGCTGGCCGTCGCGAACTACGAGGTCGGGTTGGCTGAGTGTGTTCACGACATTGGTTTCCTGGAACTCGACTGCCATATCACCTAGAGGCCAAGCGTCGATGACTTCGGACGTGAGGTTGTAGCGCATGACGCCGGAAATGACCGCAAACTCGCCGGTAGTCAACGTGGTGATGTCAGAAAATGTCCACCAGAGTGACTCGCCGTCGGTCGCCCAGAGGTGGGAGACCGGCGCATCGTTGAAGGAAAATGCGCGCTCAATGGCTTCGTCGGTCGCTATAGCGCCCCCTTCGACAATTAGAAATTTGGCCAGGTCTTCTAGGTCTGGAAACAATAGATTGAGTGCTGTGGCGCCTCCAGATTCGAACGCCAAACGTGTGGTGCTCGTGCCATCTGTTCCAACTTCGACAACAGTGTTGTTTTCACGAGCGAAGATGGATTCACCTACAACAATGGGGTCATAGAGTCGCGCTTCGCCCGGGCTGAAACGATCGAGTTCTGCTCCCGTGTCGGGGTCAAAGGTGATGAACGTCTTTTCGTTGTCCGCGAAGTTGGCCTCGGTTACCCACACAGCTGACTCGCTGGCGCCGATGATTTCCCATTGACGCAAGTTGGTGTCGTCGTCGTTGGCACGGTCTTGACCAAGTACAGCAATGACGGAGCCTTGACCCGATCTGAGGTCGATACGCACGAGTTGGACGTCATGGCTGAACGATTGTCCTTCAAGCGCGATGTAGCCGAGGGTATGAGCTAGCTGGTCGGTGGAAAATGGTTGTACGTTGCGGTCGACAAATTCTGTTGAGTCCATAAGCAATGCGGTGGGTTGGCCGGACTCGCGATCGATCCCAAAAAGGCCTAAACCAAATACTGGCACGCTGATGAGTGACCCGTTAATGGGCCCTTGGTTCGCAAGTTCATCTACTTGCTGCGCAACCTCGTCGTCGGAAGTGTTGCTGCTTTCGGCGGGTGTGTCATCAAGCGTCGGTGATACCGAAGCTTCGTCGCCGCCGCATGCCGCTGCAAGCAACAAGGTAATGAGTAATGGGCCGAGATAGCGACGGAGAGGATGCACCGCCTAATCCTATGTGATCTTCTTCCGGGCTTCGGTCACGGCGGTCCGGCTTTTGCTAAGAGATGGGCAGGTAGCCAGCGACTTGGTGCGGAGGTGTATCGAGGTAGACCTTGGCCTCGGGTGCCCCCTGGAATCGGCCGTGACTCCATCGGATCTCGACATGTCCTTCGATGGAGTGTTCTTCGTTGGTGCCACGATCAATCACGCGTGCCATCCAACGCAAAAGAGGTTGACCTGACGCATCTGCCCAAGAGTCGAAATCTCGTAACCGGAATTGTTCGCGAAAGTCCCACGGGGTGCCTACTTGGTAATGGGTTGGCACCCCATTACCTTGGGCCCCGAGAACGAAATACGGTGCTGCCTGCAGCCGAATGATTCGCCACAACAGGGTTTCGCGTTCGGACGCCGTTTTTAGGTTGCCCAACCAGTGCTCAGCGGTTCGTTGCGCCACTGCCCAAGCAAAGGATGTGTAGACCTCGCCCGAGTCGCCTGGCCATGCTTGACCAGGCGATTTGTGATTCTTAAGAATGGCTCGCGTGGCTTTGTCAAGTTGTTCTACCCGTTCGGGGAGACCGGCGACGCCCAGGCAATCGATGTAGGCCCGGTACAGCTCCTGATGCTGACCAGGCGCCATTTGATGGAACCAATCGGAGCGGTCGGTGCGTTTCTCAGCAAGGCAGGCCGTGAACAGATTGGATGGTCCCACGTTGTGAAGAATGGACGAACCGTATTTACAACTGATGAGGTAGACGTGGTCGACGCGCAGATCGGCGGGGATGGTTTCATACCCGGGTGGCTTGTGAGGGCCTTTCCACTCGACGGTCAGCGGTGGGCGGCCTCGTAAGCCGACGTCGGCGGTACGGAATCGGTCGCCGTTGGCCCAGGAGGTACTGAACTCGGCGGCGTAGTCGCCGGCTACATACGCTGCTTCGAGTCGATCAAAACACTCGTGAGTGACATTGGTGATGTGCCCCGGCCGAACCTCTAGGGCACGTTCGAGGTCTTTGTATCCCAACAGCGCGAGACCAGTGACGATTTCGGTGATTTCGGTCCGAAGGGCAACCATTATCCGGTGAATATCCGACTGAACTGCATCGCTGATCCGAACAGGTCTTCGGGAACTTCGGCTGACCGATGCACGGGCAGGTGTGGGTAGATGTCGATTGTCACGTTGGTGGCGTCCATCCACACGGTGACGGCTTCGTCCCATTGCTGGGCGAGTAACGCTTCGCGTATTTCTTCTACCGCATGTTTGGGCAGGGTGCGCGGATCGGTCTTTCCGACGACCTCGTTGACCAGAACTCGTGTCAATATCTCGAGATCGTCGGCTAAAAAAACGGCTGGCGGGTCGTCGCGGACCACCGCGTATGCGACCCCAACGCGTTGTTTAGACGGAGCCAAGGTCCTTCTCCGTCCAGAACCCAGGAAGGGGATCGGGAGCACCTTCGGCATACGCCTTGAGACGTTCGATGCCAGCGGCGTCGTACATTTCGACCACGTCGTACACACTCTTTGGTCCGGCCAGCCTTAGCGCTTTGTCGCCTTCACTCTTGGCCCGAGGGGCTTTGGAGGTGAGGACGATGACCTTTTGTTGGCCGCCGTTGCAGGAGTGCAGTACGTGAAGTCGTCCGAGCATCTTCCAAAGTGCGTCCATACGCATGAGGCCTGGTCGGCTAGTGGTGAAGGCGCCAGTGACATCGACGTACCACTGGGTTGACCCATCGGCGGAGGTGACCAAGAAATCGTAGCGGAGACCCATGCCTCGAATCTTGACCTTTTCTTGTACCGCAAAGCCAGCATCTTCGAGGATACGTAGGGCTATGTGGTGGGTCTTCTTGCCCTCTTTAACGGCCATTGCTTGGAAGACTTCTTTGCGGTCGCCGTCGGTAAGCGCATCGAGTTGGTCGGCAGACAGCAGTTGGAGATCGCCGGACTCGTCTAAGTAATCGGGTAATTCGTCCTTGCGTTGCCGCTCGGCATCGAGGCGGGCATTAGATAGATCTATGTAGGTTTGGTCGAGATCCCAGCCGAGTCCATGACGGCCAGTGCGTTCGGCAGCAACCAGGGTGGATCCGGCGCCAACGAAGGGGTCGATGACGACGTCGCCTTCGTAGGTATAGAGGTCGATGAGTCGACGAGGGAGTTCGATGGGAAAAGGAGCAGGGTGCCCGACACGGTTGGCCGATTCGGCGTCGATTTCCCATACATCGCGGGTGACGTCAACAAATTCGTCGTTGGCCATGGTGGATTTGTGGGGTAGATCCTGCAATTTGCGTTCGGCCACGCTTGGCGCCCGATCGAAGCGACCTTTGCAGGCAACAATGACACGTTCGGTGACATCGCGAAGGACCGGGTTGCTGGCCGAACGGAACGAACCCCAGGCACACGATGATGACATGGTCTTGCCTTTTTGCCACAGGATTTCGCCCCGCAGTAGGAGGCCAAGTTCGTCTTGCAAAATTCGCACGACGTCGGCGGAAAGGCTGCGGTACGGCTTACGGCCCAGGTTGGCAATATTTACTGCAATGCGGCCACCTGGTTCGAGTACCCGAACGCACTCGGCAAAAACCTCGTGCAACATTTCAAGATATTCGATGTAGGAGGCAGGTATGGCGTCGTTGTCGATGGCTTCTTCGTACGCCTTGCCGACAAAGTAGGGAGGCGAGGTAACGACGAGTGCCACGGAGTTGTCTGGGAGTGCTTTGAGGCCGTCGCGGCTGTCGCCTAGTTTGGCGGGGTCATCCAAGATGACCTGAGGAATGCGGTTTACGACATCGTCGCTGGACAGGTTGGGCTTAGTGAATCGCTCGTAAAACGCAGAAGCGTCGTGGCCCTCGCGCCGTGAGGTTCCGAAATTGGAGGTGCTAGTCGAGCGGGTTTTTTCCACGCCCGAACAGTAACAAGGGGGTGTGACACTCTCAGGGACCATCGCCAGTCATCCGTCACACGAACGCAGCGACGGATGCTATGACGCTATTGGTGCAACGGTGGCATGGAGGACATCAACCAACGCCTGTGGCGCAAGGGTGATCTCCATTCCGCGGCGGCCTCCGCTGACGTTGATGGCATCAAAAATGAAGGCCGTTTCGTCCAGAAACGTGCGAATCGGTTTGCGATGGCCAAAGGGGCTAATGCCGCCGGCCACATAGCCGCTGGATCGCTCGGCTTTGGCGATGTCGGCCATGGCTACCTTTTTGGCACCAGCAGCCTTCGCTAGGCCTTTGAGATCGAGATGGCCCGAGACTGGCACAATGCCGACGACCAGTTCGCCGTCGTTGGTTTCGGCGACAAGGGTCTTAAAGACCTGGTCGGGGTCAATGCCCAGCGCCGTAGCGGCTTCGCGGCCATAGCCACCCTCGCCCTGTTGTTCGTAGGTCACGATCTGGTGCGGAACCTGGGCGGCAACAAGTTGATCGACAGCGGGAGTCACTTGATGAGTTTGCCAGTTTCTCAACACGCACTGCACTTAGGTGACAGGTTGCGTAATCCGTTGGTGCCGAACATAGTGTGGCGATGGTTGCGGCTTCGGCGAACATACGGCGCTCGGTGGTGCTTGGGTTTTTGGTGTTTGTGCTGTGGCGTCTCAGTCATCTTGTGCTGAGCGAGATGGTCGGGGGAGCCCCGATAGACGACACATTCTTGTGGGATGGCGACCGCTACAGGACCCTATTTACTAGTGGTCGTCATATCTACAGGATCCCTGACCCAGAAATTTTCCAGCCAAGCACGGCGTTCTTTCCACTAACGGCCTGGATTGCGAAGATATTTGCTGTTGTGCTTCCGGATCGCACAGCAATGTTGGTGAGCGCGAATTTGGGGGCGTGCGGAGCCTTCATCACCATGTCAGTGCTTTCCAGAGATTGGTTTGGGCGAAAGGTGCAAGGCTGGGCACTTGTAGTACTGGCCCTTTGGCCGTCGTCGAACTTCCTTTGGGCCTTTTACAGTCAGTCTTGGATGATCGTAATCTCGGGCCTAGCGCTATGGGCGGCCTCCCGCGATCGCACCAAGTTGACTATGGTCGCGGCGGCACTGGCTGGATTACTCCGCCCTAATGGAATTTTTGTAGGGGCAGCATTGGTGTTCGGCCGGATGGTTCGCCGGCGGGCATTGGATTTGCGTGCTTTGGCCTACGGTGCCGCAGCGTGGTTCGGTTTAGGGATAGTGGTGTGGTTGCAATGGCGTGCTACCGGTGACCCCCTCCACTTCCAAAAGGCGCAGCAGGACTGGAATCGGCAGTTTGCCTTGCCATGGGAGGCGGCGAGAGACGGGATCGGCATCATGCGGACGGTGGGAAAAACGTTGCCCTACCGGTGGGTTGATCTGGTTGCGTTGATCCTGACGGGTTTGCTTGGGGTTTGGTATTGGCGTCGACGGCCCGGAAAAGTCCCAGCCGAGGCCGTGTTCTACGTGGTAATGATGGCTGCTTCGCCACTCCTTACGGCAATTCTTCAGAGCTACAGTCGGTATATCCTCGACACATGGCCATTGATGGCGTTGGGCGGAGCATGGTTGGCTCAGGCATCGAGACGCTGGCAGATCCTGGTGGTCGTCGCAATGGTGTTGGGCACCGTGTTCCAAGCTCATGCGTTCGCCAACGGTGCTTTCGCTGGCTAGGGGGTAACAAGCACAAAACGCAATCGACCGGCCCGAAGGCCGGCCAATTTATCTGTGGAGCTGATGGGACTTGAACCCACGACCCCCTGCATGCCATGCAGGTGCTCTAGCCAACTGAGCTACAGCCCCAAGGACACATGACTCTAGCGGCGCGCTTCGCTAGCCACGACCTGTTTCAAACATCCTGTGTCATGTTTTTGGACGGCTACGCTGGCGGTATATGGCAGACGGTTATAACCCCCAGGCAATTGAACCTCGTTGGCAACAGCGGTGGCTTGATGAAGGCACCTACGAGATCGGAAACGACGATCCGCGTCCTCCGTACTATGTGCTCTCGATGTACCCGTACCCCAGCGGTCCGGCCCACATTGGGCACGTACGTAATTACACCTTCGGTGATCTGCTTGTTCGCTACCGCACGATGCAGGGCGATGGCGTTCTGTCCCCGATCGGCTTCGACTCCTTTGGTCTTCCTGCCGAGAATGCCGCCATCAAGAACAACGTGCATCCCCGCGAATACACCGATGCCAACATCGAAACGCTTTCGTCCTCGTTGCGCACTATTGGTGCGGTTTACGACTGGCGCCGCCAGGTAAAGAGCCACGATCCGGCGTACATGAAATGGAGCCAGTGGATCTTCCTCAAGTTCTATGAAGCAGGCCTCGTCTTCCGGGCCGATTCGCCCGTTAACTGGTGTCCCGGTTGTCAGACCGTTTTGGCAAACGAGCAGGTCGATGCCGAGGGGTTGTGCGACCGTTCGGGCGACTTGGTCGAACGTCGTGACATGGAGCAATGGTTCTACAAGATCACCGATTACGCGCAAGAACTGCTCGACGACATCGACGATCTCGATTGGCCGCACCGGGTCAAGACTATGCAACGCAACTGGATCGGGCGCTCTGAGGGTGCCGAGTTTGGTCTGCCCATCGCCGATGCTGATGGCAACGCACGTGATGACGTTGCACCGTTACCGGTCTACACCACTCGCCCCGATACCGGGTTTGGTATGACCTTCGCGGTTATGGCTCCCGAACACCCTCGCGTCGACGAGTTGACTACCGCCGACCAGGCCGTCGCCGTTGCCACGTTTCAAGTGGAAACCTCGGCCAAGTCCGACATCGATCGCTTGTCCACCAGCGGAGCAATCGACAAACGTGGTGTCTTCACGGGCTCACATGTTGTTAATCCCTTCACCGGCCAGACGGTCCCGCTGTATTTGGCTGACTATGTGCTGATCACCTACGGCACGGGAGCCATCATGGCTGTTCCGGGTCAGGATCAGCGCGACTGGGATTTTGCCAAGGCTTTCGGCATTAATATTGTGCGCACTGTGCAGCCAGATGCCGACTTTGATGGCGAAGCATTCACCGGCAATGGGCCAGCGATAAACAGCGCGGGCGTATCGCTTGATCTCAATGGCATGGAAATTGCCGAGGCGAAGTCCAACGCAATCGAGTGGCTTTCGGCCCAAGGCCTGGGCGAGGCCAAAGTCAATTTCCGCCTCCGCGACTGGCTACTTTCTCGCCAGCGCTATTGGGGTTGCCCGATTCCGATTGTGTATTGCGATACCTGCGGTGAACAACCGGTGCCCCTGGATCAGTTGCCGGTCGAACTGCCTGACGACATCGAGTTCTTGCCAACGGGTCAGTCGCCGTTGCAGTTCCATGAGGGTTTCCTTAACGCCACGTGCCCTAATTGCGATGGACCGGCCCGGCGCGAGACCGACACGATGGACACCTTCGTTGACTCGTCGTGGTATTTCTTGCGGTTCGCTGATCCGTTTAATGACGAAGAACCATTTTCGCTCGAAGCGGCCAGTCGGTGGTTACCGGTCGACCAGTACATCGGTGGGGTAGAGCACGCCATCTTGCATCTTCTGTACGCCCGCTTCTTTACGAAGGCGTTGGCCGACATCGGAGCTGCTCCGAAGGAGTTGCGTGAGCCTTTCAAACGTCTGTTTACCCAGGGCATGGTTCGCATGGGCGGATCAAAGATGTCCAAGTCCAAGGGCAATCTGGTCGCGCCCGAGGCCATAATCGCCGATGCGGGAGCCGACGCATTGCGTCTCGCTATCTTGCAGGTCAAGCCTCCGGCCGAGGATGTCGACTGGGAAGATTTTCAGATCGATGGCTGCACCCGATTCCTCAACCGAGTGTGGCGGCTTGCTGTGCCCGGATCCGATATGCACAGCACGGTCCGAGATGGCAAAGTCACCGATGACGATGTCGAGATTGATCGGGCCACACATGCGCTCATCGAGCGACTGACCCACGACTACGACCGCTGGTCTTACAACACTGCCGTGGCCGCGATGATGGAGTTCTCCAACGTCTTGTACCGCTATGTGCAGATCGAAAATGGGCCCCATGGGGTCACGCTCGACGCGGGAATTGCCGCGTTGTTGCAGGTCATGGCGCCAGCTGTTCCGCACATCGCGGGCGAGCTATTCGAGATGCGTGGACTCGGCGACATTCATGCCGCCGAGTGGCCGGTGTTTGACCCTGCCAAGCTGGTCGTGGCTACCACGACCATGGTTGTTCAGGTCAACGGCAAGCTTCGCGATCGGATCGGGGTTGCCGTCGACATTAGTGACGAGGACGCCGAAGCAATAGCTGTCGCTAGCGAAGGGGCGCAACGAATTCTCGAAGGTGCCACGCCCCGCAAGGTGATCGTCCGAGCCCCCAAACTGGTCAACATCGTGGCCTAGAGCGCAAGCTGGGCTTCTGTTTCGCCGTCGATGATTTTTCCAGTCGGCACGAACCCGTTGTTGAGATAGAGCGGTGCCGGCGAGCCGGGCCCTTCGCACCAATGCACAGTCAAGTCTGACGCGCCCCACAGGCGGGCCTGTTCGATAACCAGAGCAACGGTCAATTGCCCGATGCCGCGTCGTTGATGCATCCGGTCGATAAGGAGCCGCCAAAGGTAGGCCGAACTGCCAGCCTGCTTGGGTTGAGCCATCATGAGAAAGCCCGCGAGTTGGTCATCGGCGTGGATGGCCCGCAACCAGGGTGTTGCCGCGAAGCCATCTTCTTCTAATCCGGAAAACATTGCGTGGCCAAACGAAATGGACATGGGTGAGACAAATTTCGTCTGCGTCTCGTGGGTACGCAGCGCCAGAACACTGTCGACGGTCTTGACCGATATTTCCGCCAATTTGACTTGTGATGGGCGGTCGGATGGGCGGGTTCGCCAGGCTTGCCAGTCGGCCCGCGTCATGCCGTAGACGCGGTCATCGGTGTTGTTGTCGTCGACCCAATAGGCAAGTGCGTGATCGCCTTCGAAAGTGAGACCTGCATGCTCAAGCACTCGGGCCGAAGCAACGTTTTCGGGGTGGACGGAGCCTTTAATGCGGCTTACGTCAACGGACGTGAACAAGTAGGCAACGATGGCCTCGGCGGCTTCGGATGCATACCCGTTACCCCAGGCATCTTCGTTGAGGGAGTAGCCAATTTCGGCCGTGCGTCCATTGTTAGAAAGTCCAACGGCAAAGTCGCCTACCGATGCGCCATCGGACTTGTGGCACACAATGAGCTGGTACCAACCATCGGTTTCATTGGACAAAGCTGGGTCATTGGCCAGCAGTTCGATGGCCCGCTGCAAGGTGTAGGGAACCGGCCAGCCTTGGAATTCGGCGAGCGTCGGGTTGCTGCGGCGAACGGCTAGTTCGGCCGCATCGCTAGGAACCGGAGTCCGGATGAGCAGGCGTTCGGTTTCAAGCTTCTCAAGCATTGGGGCAGGTTAGCTACCTATATGGCAAGAATGTCGTTAATTACCGGCGTCCAGCGGTCGGGATCGGTGGCATATGGGGCATAGAAACTAATGCGATCGACATGGCCGCCGTATCGTTCGGCCAGACCGGAAGCCACGTGCTCTGGTTCGGCGATTACGGCGAACTCGGCAAGCATGGTGTCGTCGATGAGATCGGCCATGGCTACCCAGTCGCCCCGTTTTGACAGAGTGTTGAGTTCGGGTTGGGCGTCGCCCCATCCGTGGTGGTCGAGGACACCTTTGTAGGAAGGGGTAGATCCGTAGAATGCGATCTGCTGCTTGGTGGCCTGGGCCGCAGCAGCCATTTCTTCTTCGGTGGTTCCGGTGACCACGAAGGATGGAAGCGAGATTTCGATATCACTGAGCGTGCGCCCCGTCTTGGCGGCTCCGCGCTCCAGTGCAGGCAAGGCGACCTCTTTGAGATAACCGGGGGTCGTAAAGCCATGGCTGATCCAGCCGTCGGCAACTTCGCCGGTGGTTTCCAACATGAGTTCGCCCACTGCAGCCAAGAAGATGCGCGCCTTGCCATGAGGATTCGGGCCAGGATCGAAGAATGGCGTCATCAAGATGTGGGTGTAGAAATCACCCTTGAAACGGAGCTTGTCGCCGGTTTCCCAGGCATCCCAGATGGCGTGAATCGCGATGATCATTTCTCGCATTCGTGCCGCAGGTCGAGACCACTCCATGGAGAAACGTTTGGTGATGTGGGGCTTGATCTGTGAACCGAGGCCCATCATCATCCTGCCCTCGGAGTAGGCGTTGAGGTCGTATCCGAGGTTGGCGAGCAACATTGGATTGCGGGCGAATGCCACCGCAATCGACGTGCCAATTTCGAGGGTGGAGGTGTGCTCGGCCGCCAAAGTGAGCGGCAAGAAGGGATCGTGTTGTGTTTCCACGGACCAGGCACCGCTGTAGCCAGCTGCTTCGAGGCTCTTGGCCTCTTCGCCGGCCATATGTAGATCGCTGTTAATTGCGCCGTCAAGTTTCATGGATGCTCCTGGAATGGATCAGGTGGGTTCATCGGGGTTTGTCTCCCGAAGAAAATCTTGGAAGTCGGCCGCCAACTCGTCGCCCGTAGGCAGGTCACCCGCAAGACCGAACTCGTCGTGCATTTTTTCGAGTTGGACGACGAGGTTGCGTCGTTCTTCGCTACGGCTAATGAGCTCATCGATTTGCGTGCGAGTGGTGAGAGCATCGGCTTCAAGTTTTGTGGTATCGAACCGGTAATTGACTCGTGTATGAAACGCTCGAAGCAACGTCACCGCAGCGTCGGGGTATTCTAGTGAAGCCGCGTAGTGGGGAACTTGAGCCCAGATTCCCATGGCCGGGATTCCAGCATCGGCGAGGCCAAACTCGAGCGCAGTAACCGCACCGCCCGGAAGTTCGATTCGTCCCGGGACGACCGCTGTGGGGTCGATCAGCATGGCTGTTGTAGCGGTGCTAGTGAGCTTTGTAGGCCGCGTGTGAGGCACGGTGGATGGGTAAGCCCCAAGCGTCACCCCACGGGTTACACCAAATTGATGGGCTAATTCGACCACTGCATTGGTGAAGTCTTGCCAGTTGTTGTCGGGCTCGTAGCCGCGGAGCAACAAGATGTCGTGACCGTCGAGATCTTGGAGGTGGCACAACTCGATTTTAGGCCAGCGCAAATTGGCGAGTACACCATCGCTCATTTCGAGTATTGGGCGTCGAGCCCGATAATCGATGTAGCGGTCGGTATTGAAGTCAACAAGAACCTCGGGAGGCGATTGTGAGGTGATGGCATCGATAGCTTGGTCCATTGCCATTCCGGCATCGACCCAACCGTGCAGCGCGATGAGCAGTACCGGGGCATCGAGTTCGGGCTCGTGGTGCACAACATAGGACTCGGTCATGTGACGTTGGCCGCAAGTTCGACTGACCGGGCGACGAGATTATCGATCGAGGTAACAAATCCGTCGGTTCCGCCGGCTGGGGTTTTGTCGCCCATGGCGCCGCCGATGTAACGGCTGTAAACGCCTTCGAGGATGCAGGCCAGTTTCCAGTTGGCAAAGGCGAGATAGAAGTCGATGTCGACGAGACTGCGATCCGACACTGCGTCGTATGCCTCTAGTACCTGCTGTCGAGACCAGAAGCCAGGGCTCGCGGTAGGCGTTGCTACCAGGGCAGACACGGTGTCGGCTGGCTCGGCCCAATAGGTGATGAGTTGGGCAATGTCGGCCAGTGGGTCGCCCAACGTACAGATTTCCCAGTCGAGCACAGCAATGACATCACCGGCGTCATTGATCATGCAATTGTCAAGCCGGTAATCGCCATGGACGATTGATGCGCCCTGTTGGTCGGGGATATGAGCGGCGAGATGATCGTGCACTTCTTGGACGGCGCCAATTTCGCGGGTCTTGGAGTTGTCATATTGCCCCATCCACCGTCGTAGCTGTCGCGCTATGTAGTCCTCTTTGCGTCCGAGGTCAGTTAGGCCTACAGCGTCGACGTCGACGGCATGGATCGCGGCCAAAGTGTCGACCAGTGACTGGCTGGCATGGTCTTTAACTTCGTCGGTGAGTTTGTTGGCTTGGTTGAGGTCGCGAATCACGTGGCCATCGACGTAGCGCATGACGTAGAAGGGGCGCTCGTTTACTGCTTCGTCGGTGCACAGCCCGATCACTTCGGGGACGGGTACTGCTGATCCTTGGAGAGCCGCCATGATCTTGTGCTCGCGGCTCATGTCGTGGGCTGATGCAAGAACTTGGTGAAGCGGCGGGCGGCGGAACACGTAGTGCTCATTGCGTTGGTCGGTGACCTTGAACGTGAGGTTGGAGTGGCCTCCGGCTATGAGTTCGAACTGCAACGGAGGCTGAAGTCCGTCGATACGGTCGCCCATCCAAGCGGTTACGGCCCTTTGGTCGATTCCGGCAAATTCTGCTGTTGTTTCACCATTGCTCACGGCGCTGACGCTACTCGCTGCGGCTGTCGTGTGTGGCACCACCACGAGGAAATATGCACTCTGGGAATACCAATGGTTCATGGTGGTTAGACAGTTCAGGTAGGTTAATAACATGGCTGATGTCACAGATGCAACATTCGAAATCGATGTAATCGGACGGTCCGCTACGGTGCCCGTCGTGGTTGACCTTTGGGCGCCCTGGTGTGGCCCATGTACGACGCTCGGACCGTTGATCGAGAAGGTGATTGGCGCCACGAATGGGCAAGTCGAGTTGGTGAAGGTCAACGTCGACGAGAACCCCCAGGTCAGTCAGGCCTTTCAGGTGCAGGGCATTCCTGCTGTGTTTGCATTAGTAGATGGTCAAGTTGTCGACCATTTCGTCGGCGCACAGGGCGAGCAATTTCTAACTGAGTTCGTAGCCAAATTGCTTCCAGCCGACACAGTAGAAGTCACAGTCGCCGAGGATGACGACGCGGCCGAGGACGCTCCGGTCGACGAAACGACGGTTGCTGCGCCAGAGCCCGAGGTCATGACCGCCGACCACGTCTTCGATCCTGGCCCAACAGGAGCGCCGCCGACAGGTGGAGCACAGATGTCTGAGCCTGGAATGGAGCCGGCACCCGCAGTGCTGGTTTCGCACGAACAGGGTCTCGCTATCGAAGCCCGCTTGCTTGAGTTACTCGATCAGGTCAAAGCCGACGATGACGCGCGGCAAGAGTTCATCGAGCTCTTGGATGCGCTTGGTCCGGCCGATTCCAGAACAGCTAACTATCGGCGACAGCTCACCAACCGGCTTTACTAGGCCAACATGAAGTGGCACGGCGACCATTGGCTTTGGGTCGGTGGCCCGGTGCCGAGGGGATCCGACGCCATCACGTTGGGTTCGATGGTCATTGTTCGTGAAGAGCAGGCCGAAAACGATGACCTGTTGCGCCACGAGTTGATCCATGTTCGTCAGTTTCGTGACCTCGGCATCGCGTTGTTTGTGGTTCGCTATGTCGCCGGTTATCTAAAGTGGCGTCTGCGCGGGTATTCCCACAGGGGTGCCTACCAGCGTATTCCACTGGAGGCCGAGGCCTACTGGAAACAGCGGCACGATCACGACTAGGTTGGTTGGGTACTTCCCCTCCTGAGTGTGTTCGCGTTTGACGCGAGCCTGGAGAGAGGAAGCCTTGTGGCTGATTCTGTCGATGTTGTAGAGGCAATCGCCGACTCAACCCCCCCAAACAGTACTGTCCTGCCTGGTCCGATTAGTCCGAGTTCAATTGCGTCGCGCCTTCGGGAGCAAGTGGCGGTGTGGCGCGAAGAGTCGTCCAATGTCGCAGTGGCTGGTTGCGTCTTGTTGGTGGTGATTGGGTTGTGGTGGTTTACACGACCCCCATCGTTTTCCGCGCCGCCCGTTGAGGCCGGATTGGCGATGGCAGAACCCCTACCCACGGCAACGCCTGTGCCTGTGCTTGTGACGATTCATGTGGCCGGTGCCGTGCGATCGCCTGGAGTGTTTACGGTTCTGGCCGAAATTCGGGTAATCGATGCCATCGATTTAGCGGGAGGCCTTACCCCGACGGCGGACCTCGCCCAGGTAAATCTGGCCGGATCGGTTACTGATGGCGAACGACTCTGGATTCCGGAGGTCGGCCAACGTGAGCCGGCCGTGGTGGCCGGAGTTCCTGTCAGCAAGGAGGACGCTGTAAGTGGTCCGGTCAACCTAAATACGGCTTCGGCCGAGGCTTTGGAGCGGCTGCCCGGGGTAGGGCCCAGCACTGCGGCAGCCATCGTGTCGTACCGCGAACTTAGCGGCCCATTTGGGGCGGTCGATCAACTGTTGGAGGTCAGCGGTATTGGTCCTGCGAAGCTCGAGTCCATTCGTCCGAACGTTGTGGTGTGAGCCATGTTGTCCGATCGCTGGGTCGTCGTTGCTGCCACTGCCGCGTTTGTCGGTGCCCTCGTGCCCCTTCCGGTTCCGTGGGTAGTTGCAGCGACGTTCGTAGCGGGGGCTCTTGTGTGGGAGCGTCCAGGTTTGTTGGTCGTGTCCTTGTTCGTGTTGACCGCAGCCCTAGCCGTTGAGTCACCCGAGCCGACTGTGATTGCCACCGGCGAAATCGAAGCTACCTACGAGGTGGTGGCCGACGGGGTGCGATGGGGTGGCGGAGGTCGCACTGAGCTCGAACGCGATGGTGTGCGCTACGAGGCGTCAGGTTGGGGAGCTGCCGGGGCACGGCTGCGTGATCGCTTGGTTGGGCAGACCGTTGTCGTGATTGGAGAGGTTCGACCGAGCACCGGAAGTCGCTGGCACGAGTGGCGTGACATCGATGCCACGGTCGCGGTGGAGCAGGTCGTTTCGTGGCGGCCCGCTTCGGGACTGGCTGGAATTGCTAATCAAATACGGGGGACATTAGATACCGGGGCTTCATCGCTGTCGATCGATGACAAAGCTCTCTTCTTGGGGATTGTGATCGGTGACGATCGCGAGATGTCGATGCTGGTGGAGGACGATTTTCGGGCGGCCGGTCTCACACACCTGGTGGCGGTGAGCGGTCAAAATGTTGCGTTTGTATTGATTGTTGTAGGGCCGTTGTTGCGGCGTCTTGATTACCGATCTCGGTGGCTTGCAATGCTGGCGGTGCTCTTGTTGTTCGGCGTCATAACCCGGTTTGAACCGAGCGTGGTGCGGGCAACCGCCATGGCTGCAGTAGCAGCGAGTGCTGCCGCGTTGGGTCGTGAAACATCGGCGTTGCGTACCTTGTCGTTGGCGGTTGTGGCTGCGCTACTGTGGCAACCGGCGTTGGTTCACAGTCTCGGGTTCCGACTTTCGTTGGCGGCAACAGCTGGGATTCTGTTTCTGTCGCCGTGGCTCATCTCGGTGCTGCCTGGCCCGCGAATCTTTCGCGAGGCGTCGGGCGTCACCATTGGAGCGCAACTGGCGGTAGCCCCGATGTTGGTGGCCACGTTTGGGTCGATTCCGGTGGCGTCGCTTCCGGCGAATTTGTTGGCAGGCCCGGTCGCGGGTCCGGTGATGTTGTGGGGACTTACCGCTGGACCGTTGGCGGGCATCTTTGGGGGCGTATTTGCTGACGTTGCGCACCGGCCGACATCATGGGGTACCGGATGGATGCGTTATGTGGCCCAGCAGGCCTCGGTTGCTCCGCTCGGTCAACTTAAGGCTGCTCACCTGATTGCTGGCTCGGTTGCGGTGGGTGGGGTTCTTGTAGTCGGCAAGCGTCGACTGGCGGGCGCGGTGGCCGTGGTGATCTTGTCGTTGCCCAGCCTGGTATTCGTCCGCTCGCAATCTGGACGCATCGAGCCAGAGACCGGGGTGGCTATTACCTGGTCTGGTGAGGTAGTTGTGGAGATCGACGAACAGGCCGCGCTGCGGGTGTTATTGCCAGCGCTTCGCCACAATGGCGTCCGTCAAATTGATGTGCTGATCATCCACGGCAACACTGACCGGATCGACGATGTCGTCGGTCTGGTTGGGGCTCGCCACGCGATTAGCGTGCTGGTCGCCGATGGGTAGGTGTACGGTCAGATTGTGCAATTGGCGTTGGGTCCCTTTCAATTCGATATCACCCATCGCGCCGTGGTTATGGGCATCTTGAACCGCACCCCAGATTCGTTCTTTGATGGCGGCTCATACTTCACGTTCGACAGTTTCATTCGCAAGGCCGAACAGTTGGTCGCGGATGGAGCCGATTTCTTAGATGTGGGGGGAGTGAAGGCTGGTCCTGGGCCCGAGGTCGGTCCACAAGAAGAGCTCGATCGGGTTGTTCCTGCCGTAGCTGCTTTGACGGCTCGCTTCGATATTCCGATTTCCGTCGACACATTTCGGGCCTCGGTCCTTGATGAAGTCTGTGAAGCCGGGGCCGTTGTCGGAAACGACATCGCCGGATTTGCTGATCCCAAGTATCTCGAAGTTGCCGCCCGTCACGAAGCGTCGGTAGTGGCGTGTCACATACGGATCGGACCACGGGTTCCGGATCCGAATCCCGATTACGACGATGTGGTCGGTTCAGTGGTCACTTTCTTGCGGGACCGGGCGGCCGCCGCTGTGGCGCACGGTATTCCTGCCCAGCGAGTGATGGTCGACGCTGGGCTTGACCTTGGCAAGACCGCCACTATGTCAACCGAATTGCTCCGTTGTTCTGATGCCTTGGCTGCTCTTGGATTCCCGGTGTTTCTGTCGGCATCAAATAAGGGTTTCTTGGGCGAGCTAACCGGAACCGAGGTCACGGACCGGACCAATGCCACCAATGCGGCGCACGCTTTGGGAATTGCCCGTGGGTGTCGTATTCTGCGGGCTCATGATGTACGTGCCGGTCGACGGGTTGCCGATGTGATGGCAGCGATATTGCGCGCCGACGCAGAAGAGTCGAGAGCGGCGTGAAAACTATCCGTTTGATTCGCGG
Source organism: uncultured Acidimicrobiia bacterium (assembly GCA_964196475.1). Classification (GTDB taxonomy): domain Bacteria; phylum Actinomycetota; class Acidimicrobiia; order Acidimicrobiales; family JAHEJN01; genus CAWKZT01. The sequence goes on along the minus strand of CAXMUI010000078.1, from coordinate 1,397 downwards.
TGATGATCCAATTCTTGTTAGCGAGGCGGTATCGAAGGCCATCGACGAACTGATTGGCGATGCCGACCGTTCATTGGTGCTCGAAGAACTGACCGAATCCAACTATCAGCACGACGACGCTGTCGATTTGCGTTCGTTGGTTGATGCGTGCGGTACACCACCATTTCTCACTGACTATCGCGTGGTCGTAGGTCGAGAAATGGGATCGTTCACCAAAGCGGTCGATGTTGCGTCATTGGTCACGTATCTGGAGTCACCACTCGACACCACGCGTTTGATCCTTGTCTATGAGAAGGCGCCCAGTGGTACCCGAAATGGGCCACCTCCGAAGTCACTGCTTGAAGCGCTCAAGGCGGCGGGCGGCACTGATCAAAAGACCACGATTGGTGGGGGTAAGCAAGCCGGTAAATGGCTCGATGATCAGATGGCAGCGGCCGATGTGGCTATTGAGCCACGAGCCAAACGTCTTATTGCTGACCGATTGGGCGAAGATCGCTCTCGTGTGGGTGCGTTGCTGGAAACTCTGGCCTCAGCGTTCGGCCCTGAGAAACGGTTGAGCGAGCAAGATGTTGCCCCTTACATTGGCGACGCCGGTTCTGTCCCGCCGTGGGATCTGACTGATGCGATTGCCGACGGATCGATGGCCAAAGCGGTGGATGCTGCTCGTCGGATGACCGCACATGGTGCCCGTCATCCTTTGCAGTTGATGGCAAGCCTTCACAATCACTATGAGCGACTGCTTCGCCTCGACGGATCGGGGGCGACCGATGAACGAGCGGCGGCCGCGGTCCTGGGTATCAAGGGTAAGACTTTCCCAGCGAAGAAGGCACTAAACCACGGTCGGCGCATGGGTCACGACAAGATTGCGCGAGCCATCTCCCTGTTAGCTGAAGCAGATCTCGATCTCCGTGGGGCAACGGCGATGCCAGCGGACACCGTGCTCGAAATTCTTGTGGCCCGTTTGGCGCACCTGTCGCGCTAGCTCACTGACAGGCCTATTACGTTTCCTGAGGCTGGGGCGTTTTGGGCCAAGACGCGACAAAGGACCGCCGAGGCGGCCCCTTGTGAAGGTATTGCTGTGAAGTTGTTACCCGGTGGACCGGGGAACAAGAATTTAGTTGCTGCGAACTCGCTTGAGCAGGCGGCTCTTCTGGCGGGCAGCAGTGTTCTTGTGCACGATGCCCTTGGTAACGGCCATGTCGATGCGCTTGATGGCAGCGGTGGCGAGTTCTTCAGTGTTCTCGGCACCAGCAACACCGGCGGCCTCGGCCTGACGGACACGGGTGTTGATTTCGGACGTGACACGCTTGTTGCGAACTCGGCGTACCTCGTTCTGCTTGTTGCGCTTGATTGCACTCTTGATGTTTGCCACTGTGACATTCCTCGTTCGGTTGGTG
>CAXMUI010000077.1:0-2813 GCA_964196475.1 uncultured Acidimicrobiia bacterium | reverse complement strand
AACGTTGTCGAGTGGCCCGCATGGGGCGCTGGATTTAACAAGATCGCACTCATCTGTGCCATCGCGTTCGCGGTCCCCACAATCTTGTTCCTTGTCGCAGGCAAGAAGGGCGCCATGGTCCCGGGCAAGGTCCAGGCCTTTGCCGAGGGTTCTGTTGAATTTGTCGAAGAGCAGATCGCCAAGCCGGGCATTGGTAAAGGTTTCGAGCCGTACGTACCGTTGCTCACCGCTTTCTTCTTCTTCATTGCCATTGGCAACCTCTTCGAGGTCATTCCGTTCTTCCAGATGCCGATGAACGCCCGCATGGGTCCACCACTGGTTCTCGCACTAATTGCGTGGGCCATGTTCATTTGCGTGGGGGTAAAGCACAACGGCCTTGGCTACTTCAAGATGGTCTTGTTCCCACCCGGTGTTCCTAAGGCGCTCTACATCTTGGTGACCCCTATCGAATTCCTGTCCACTTTCATCGTGCGCCCCTTTAGCCACGCGGTTCGTTTGTTTGCCAACATGTTGGCTGGTCACATCTTGTTGATTACCTTCGCGGTGTTGGTCATCTCTACCTTCGAAGCCAGCCTGCTCATTGTTCCGAGTATGGCTTCGCTTGTCGGCCTGGTGGGCTTTACCGCCTTCGAGGTCGGCGTCAGCCTTATCCAGGCCTTCGTATTCTCGATCCTTGCCGCCGTTTATATCGGTGGGGCGCTGCACCCAGCGCACTGATCAAGTCCTAGTCGCCCCGGCGGCTAAAGCAGTACCCGCAGTACCCCTTCTGTAACACAGAACTCCAATCAACCCAGTAACCCCAGTAATGAGGAGAAATCAATCATGAGCACCCTTGCATCACTCGCAGGTCTTGCCCAGGAAATCACCGCCGACGATCTCAAGTCGATCGAAGGTGCCGGCGGTGCCGGTATCGCTTACGGCCTCGCAGCCATCGGCCCTGGCATTGGCATTGGCTACCTTGTTGGCCAATCTGTACAGGCCATGGCTCGTCAGCCCGAGTCCGCTGGCCAGGTTCAGACCACCATGTTCCTCGGCATTGCCTTTACCGAAGCCCTTGCACTCATCGGCTTTGTTGTATTCATTCTGTTGAAGTTCGTTTAAGTCAAATCAACAGAGTCCGACGAACGAACTACGAGGAGCCAACGTGCCCGAGGAACTAACCCTCGCGGAACTTCTCGCCCAGGCTGATGAGGCCCAGGGCGAGGAGCACGAAGCAGAAGCCCACGAAGAAGATGATGCAGTTGTCAACCCGGTTTTGCCGAGTGGCGCTGAAATTCTTTGGGCACTGATCTTCTTCGCTGCCCTTTGGGCCGCAATGAAGTACATCCTGCTTCCCCCCGTGCAAAAGACCCGTGCCGAGCGTGCGGCCAAAATTGCTGCGGCCAAAGACGCCGTTGGCGGTGCATCCGCGGATGTTGCCGATAAGCAAGCGGCCTATGACGCCACCATTTCTACGGCTCGCACCGAAGCTACATCACTTTTTGATGCCGCCCGGGTTGAGATCGAAGCGCACCGGGCCACCGTGGTCGGTGCCGCCGAAGCCGAGGTAGCTACGCTCCACGAGAGTGCTGCCGCCGAATTGGCAACGGCTCGCTCTGGTGCTGTGCGCTCGTTGCGAAGCGACGTGTCCGCTGTTGCGGTTGGCGCCGCTTCGACCGTGATCGGTAGCTCTGTAGACGCTGGTTCAGCTCAGTCGGTAATCGACGCTGTCCTCGATGGAGGTGCCGCATGAACACGTTCTTAATGCTTGCAGCCGAAGAAGTGCACCATGTCAATGGCAAGTTCTTGCCGGGCGACATAAAAGAGTTCTACTGGGGACTCATTTCATTCAGCATTGTCTTTGGCATTCTTGCTTGGAAGGTATTTCCAATCGTTGGTAAGGCACTTACCGATAAGAGCCAGGCCATCGCCGACGAACTGGCTGCCGCCGATAAGGCACAAGCCGATGCCGACGCAGTTGCTGCTGCTCTACTCGCCAAGTTGGGCGACGCTGATGCTGATGCTGAAGCAATCGTCACCGAGGCCAAATCTACCGCTGTCACTATGGTTAGTGAAGGCAAAGCCAAGGCCGAGACCGATGCCGCAGCGCTCAAGACCCGAGCCACTGCCGACATCGCCAATACCGCAGCCCAAGCCACCGCCGAGTTGCGCAACGAGTTGTCTTTGCAGGCACTTGCGGCCGCCGAAGCCGTAGTAAAAAACAGCCTCGATGAAGCAACACACCGCTCGCTTATCGATAGTTACATCGACCAGATCGGAGCCACATCATGAGCGCCGTAAAGTCTTACGCCCAAGCCATGCTGGCCATCGCCGAAGCTGACGGTGATGTCGAAGGTGTCGCCGACGAGTTGTTCCGTTTTGGTCAAGCCCTTGAGGGTTCTAACGAACTCACCATGGTCCTGAGCGATCGGACCGTCGACGCCAGTCGTCGTAGCCAAATTGTTGAAGATCTCCTTGATGGTAAGGCATCGAACACCACCATCGGTCTTGTATCGATGGTCGTGAACGCTGGCCGTTCCCGCGAACTCGGTGAGATCGTCAACCAGGTCGTGCAACTAAGTGCTGCTGGTCAGGACCGCCAGGTCGCACTCGTGCGCTCGGCGGTTGCCCTCAGCGACGACCAGCAATCCCGACTCGCCGCTGCCCTTGCGAAGCAGGTTGGCAGCGACATTGATCTTAAAGTTTCCGTCGACCCCAGCGTCGTCGGTGGCATTGTTACCACCATTGGCGACACCGTTATCGACGGTTCTGTACGCAGCCGGCTTAGCCAGCTGCGAGAAGCCTTCTAGGAAGAGGACAACCCATGTCTGAGT
>CAXMUI010000076.1:0-5591 GCA_964196475.1 uncultured Acidimicrobiia bacterium | reverse complement strand
CAACCAACTACGCATTGCTCTGTTTCCCGCCATAGACCCCAGCGAAATTGTCGCACTCACACAGTGCATCGACCACGTTGTCGAAGCGCTCACCGCCTAGCCCATCATCGTGGCGGATTACACCGGAGGTCACCTGCTCGTCGCCACGCCGGTGCTGCACGATCCAAATTTCGATCGCACGGTCATCTTTATGTTGGAGCACACCACCGACGGAGCGTTAGGTGTTGTCCTCAGTCGACCTGGCCACCGTACGGTGGGCGAGGCGGCGTCTCCGTTGTCCTGGTTGACTGGCGAAGACTCGATCATCTTTCACGGTGGCCCGGTGTCCCCGGAGGTTGCCATTGCTGTCGGGCAATGTGCACCAGGCTCTGAGGGTCACGAAGGCTTCTCCGAAATCGCGCACCGGGTTGGGACCATCGACATTGCACCCACTGATCGCGATTCTTTAGCAATCGAACGGTGTCGGCTGTTCTCGGGCTACTCCGGTTGGGCCCCCGGGCAACTCGAGCAAGAGTTGCATGAAAAAGCGTGGTTCATCGTCGATCTCCATCCCAACGATGTTTTCACGAAGACCCCTGAACACCTCTGGGAAGATGTACTCAAGCGTCAGCCTGGAGATTTGGCGTGGTACGCCAACTACCCCACGATTCCAAATCTCAATTAGCGACGACCGCGGCGCCGGTTCTTGCGTTCGAACGCTTCGCGCTGATCATCAAGCTCGGATTGTTCATCGATCAAGGCGAAGTACCGATCGACGCGCTCGCCACTAATCTCTCCGTCAGCGATGGCGATTCGAACTGCGCAGCCGGGTTCATGACGATGGGTGCAATCGTTGAATCGGCAGTCATCACCAAGCGCCACGATGTCGGCAAAAACAGCTTCGACGCCCGCCGTGGCATCGACCAACCCAATCGAGCGGACACCAGGCGTGTCGATGAGCACACCGCCCCCGGGCAGAAGGAATAGATCGCGGCTTGTGGTGGTGTGTCGCCCGCGGGCATCGCCTTCGCGTACTGCTCCGGTGGGCTGGACGTAGTCGCCAAGGAGAGCGTTGGTGAGTGTCGACTTTCCACAGCCCGAAAGACCAAGCAAGACAATGGTTTTGTTGCCGATCAGTGTCCGCAACTCTTCGATGCCACCGCCCTCGAGGGCTTTCGTGCGAAGTATGGGAACAGAGTCGGTATCAACAAAGGTCTCTACGAGCGTCACCGCTTCGGTGCCATCGACCAGATCGTCTTTGGTGAGCAGCACTATGGGTTTTGCACCACTGTCATAGGCCAGGGCCATGAATCGTTCGATGCGAGCGGGGCGGATGTCATGATCGAGTCCGTGGACGACAGCGACAAGATCCACGTTGGCAACAAGTACCTGTTGGATCACACCTTCGGCCGGATCACGGCGCGTAATCGCCGTCCGGCGGGGCATTACCTGGCCCACGACAGGCCCCAAATTGGCATCTTCTCGGATAACGATCCAGTCGCCCGTTGCGGGTGCGGTTTCGGCTTGTGCCCGCTGCGAATCCGATAGAACTCGCAAGAATCCAGCGTCCGTCGCGACATCGACCTCGCCGCGATCGACGCGAGTTACCCGTCCGACTTTCTGATCGGCTGTGTCCAGGTCGGCCAGCGTGGCCTCCCACTGGGCGTCCCACCCATATTGGACAAGCGCTTCAGACAACTCAGCCATCGACAAATGTCAATAGAAAAGAGAAAAATGGGAACTTGATTGGACGCTGCGTCGTTGACATGGCACTACCAGCGTGCCTTACTTTGTTGGCCCTGCGAGGAGATTTCCTATGACAATTGAATCCGACGGCGAACAAGACACATTCCCAGCTGACGAATCCACAACCACACCGTGGTATCTGGCTGCACTGGCGGGAGCACTTGCGGCGGGCCTTGCTCTTGGCGTTGCCGAACTCTTGTCCGGCATATCCAAGCGTGTACCTTCCCTCGTCGACTCGATTGCTGACTGGACCGTCGAGAACGGATTTGAGGCGTTGGACAACTGGAGCCGATCAACCTTTGGGACTAGCCAGAAGACCGTTCTGGTCACGGGCATCACCATCACCGCGATTGTGTTCGGCGCTATCGCCGGCGTGATGTCGCGTAATGATCGCAAGGTGGGCATCTACATCTTCGGCGCCTTTGCTGTCGTCGGCGGTTTAGCTACCTGGTCTTACGAACTGGCGAACACCGGATGGGGCTGGTTCGCCGCGGCAGCTACTGGTCTCGTGGGTGCCGGTTCATTGCCGATATTGCTTGACGCAGCTGCACACCGCGCACCTGCATCCAACGGCGGGCTGAGTGGGGCTTCGCATTCCGAACGCCGTCGATTTCTTACCATTGGCGGTGGGGCCGCCATAGCAGGCTTTGCCGCATCAGCGGTTGGCACGTCCCTTACCAATGGCCGCAATGTCGCGGCTGGCCAGGCGACCGTCGCCGAAGCATTAGAGGCAATACCCACAACAGCACCCATAGCTACCGAAGTACCGGTTCTCGCCGAAGCCGCGGCAACCGTCCCGAATCTCGATCATGTCGAGGGGCTGTCAAGCCTCGTGACCCCCGCTGACGAGTTCTACCTGATCGACACCGCCGTCACCTACCCACTCATTGATGTCAACACCTGGACGTTAAAAATCACGGGCTTAGTTGAGCAAGAAATCGAGATCAACTTTGCCGACCTCCTGGCCATGGACATCGTCGAAAAATCCGTCACCTTGTCCTGTGTGTCCAACGAAGTTGGTGGCCGCCTCGTGGGCAACGCTATCTGGCGTGGCGTACCCCTTCAGGACGTTCTCGATCTGGCCGGCGTGAAAGCCGAGGCTACGCAAATTGTTCCTCGCTCAGTCGATGGCTGGGATTGCGGCTTCCCCACCGAAGCGGCTTACGACGGTCGCACCGCTCTGGTTGCCTTCGCCATGAACGACGAACCGCTTCTCGTCAAACACGGATTCCCCGTCCGCCTCGTCGTGTCCGGTTTGTACGGCTACGTGTCGGCCACCAAGTGGCTCGACGAAATCGAGCTCACTACCTGGGAAGATTTCGACGGATTCTGGATTCCCCGAGGCTGGGCTAAGGACGGCCCCATCAAGACCCAATCCAAGATCGATGTTCCCAAAACCCGCTCGCCAATTGCCGCTGGACTCACCCCGGTCGCTGGGGTGGCCTGGGCACCCAATAAGTCAATCACCGCTGTCGAAGTCCGTATTGACGGTGGTGAGTGGATGCTGAGCACACTCAGCGAAGACGTCTCCGGCGATTCGTGGCGTCAGTGGATGGTCGAATGGGAAGCAACACCTGGCCAACATGTGATTGAATGCCGAGCCACTGATGGCACCGGCTACACCCAGACCCCTGAGTTGACCAATCCTCGACCCGATGGTGCTAGTGGTTGGCACACCATCGGTGTCACCGTCTCGGCCTAAACCAGCCGCTCAGCACTAAGAACAATCGCCAACAAACTTCGCTTGATGGCTTTGCCCCTGATCATCAACGAGTTCTACCTCTGCGGCCCAGGCGCGGTTCACTGGTTCGGTAATCGTCAAAATGTTGTCGCCACCATCGCTATTCACGTAGGCAAGACCACCCGCCGTATTCCGGGCATCGGCGAAGAAGACGGCGAAGTCAGGTTGACCCGAATCGTAACTGACCTCCATGATGATGCCGTTGTCGCTCACCCCGCGGTAACGCATGTTCCACGACTCGAGAGTGTTGAGATCGCACCCAGCCAGCAGTTCAAACACCACCGCCTCATCAATGGTGAGCTTGAGGCGCCCGATACTGCCAAAATCGTCGATGGTCGGTGGCGGCGGCGCTTCGGACTCGATAATCACAGCAGTCGGAACAACCGTGGGCACAATCTCTATCGGCGCGGTCGCTTCGTCGGGCAGCGTCACCTCCTCGATCACCGACTCGGTCAGAGTGTCGCCGGCGAACGAGGGGCGCTCTGATCCAGCGCAACCAGCAAACACCACGCCGACGAATACGACCGCAGCGACCAGACGCAAGGAGTTGCCACAAAGTTGCACGGCTTCACCGTAGCGGTGAAAAGTAGTCTGTTTGACCTACTACGTAGTAAGTAAAAGTGCCTGATTTGGGTCGAGCGCCCTATTCCACTTTTACCCAAGATGGTCAATAATGAATGCACGGAGATTGGTTCTTCGCACAACAGGGAAAGCACATCATGGCAATTTTCAACCGCATCACACCACCGGAGGCAGCCGAGCAGATCTGTCCCCAGTGTGCCGCCACGGTACAGGTGCAGGTTGTCGATCACATGGCCGCTATAGACGTCGTATTTTGTAGCCAGTGCAATCGCCGGTTTAGTCTCAGTCGAGACGCCGGTTAAGCAGATCTCACTGCTTGGTACTGATCAAAAGGTTAGTACCAAGCAGGTGAGACCTACCCGCTAAGCCCCAGACTCTCAGCAGTTTGGTCGCGACTCCAGAGATCAAATTCGTCTGACAATCCCCAGGCTCCTATAGTGTCCGAATGTGTCCGATGAATCAGTGCAGACTGCATATATGGGATTACAAGGCGTTCGCACCACCGGGATCTATTGCCAGGCCAGTTGTACCGGCGGACGCCCTTTGGCGCACAATGTTTCGCCCTACGCCTCCGGCGTAGCAGCCGAAGCGGCTGGTTTCCGCCCGTGTCTTCGCTGCCGACCCGATCGATTACCTGAGCCGCACCTCGCATCACTGGCGCCAGCAGCAATTAGCCATGCCCTCCTCCTCATTTCCGACGGCTATCTCGATACCCATTCCGAGGATGCGCTCGCTCGGACCATTGGCTACAGCGCTCGTCAACTTCGACGGCTGTTTCTGGAACATGTCGGTGCCACGCCAACCTTTGTCGCTCGATCCCGGCGAGCACATTTCGCTCGGCGATTGTTAGATGAGACTGACCTGTCGGTAGCTATCTTGGCTCGAGTTGCTGGCTTTGCAAATAGCCGGCAGATGCACCGCACTGTCAGTTCGATCTTTGGCTTTCCGCCCAGCGAACTTCGCGCCAAACGCCGCACCAGTCACCGTCTCACCGCCGATGGTGGGATTGCTTTGCGCATTCCCTACCGAGCACCGATAGACCTTGCCCGACTGCGAGCCCATTTTGGCCCACGGGCTATCCCTGGGGTAGAGACGCTGACTCTCGATGGTCGCTATCGGCGGACGTTTGTGACCTGTGGCGAACCGGGAATCATCGAGCTTGACCTTGGTGACCGATCGCAAGGTTCGATGGCTGAGTACGGGATTGAAGTTGCCCCTCATATCTTGATGACCGCTCACCTTCCTACCTTCGCAACGATCATTGATGAGGTAGCAAGAGCCCGACATATGCTTGATCTAGAAGGACACGCCGATGCCCTAGCTTTCTTGTCAGCTGATCCGCTCCTCGGCCCCGTGGCCAAAGCTCATCTTGGGCTTCGGGTTCCCGGTTCGTGGGACCGATTCGAGGCACTTATTCGAATTGTAATTGGTCAGCAAATCTCGGTTGCTGGCGCCTCCACGATGACTGGCCGTATCGCCGAAGCGGCTGGCGCGTCGCTAGCCGTCGATGATGAACTCACCACAATTTTCCCGACACCGGAAC
>CAXMUI010000075.1:0-15546 GCA_964196475.1 uncultured Acidimicrobiia bacterium | reverse complement strand
GGTTGGTCCGACATTCACCCATTATCGCGGACGATGAGACGCCCAACAAGCACAGATTTCAGGCAGCAGATGCCGATCCATGGCACCGGCAGCCGGTTGTGTCATCGATACCAGGGGTCACCATCGAGGCGAATGACCCATGTTTCTATTCCACCGATCACACTGCTGAAACTCACCACACAGGAAGTCTGGTCCTCCGGCATCGCCGGGAATCCGTCGACCGGCAATCCGTCGACATCCTCACCGAGGCCGACCAGTTCCTCAAAGTGAGCGCTCTCTCCGTCGACTGCCTCGCAGATTCCACAGGTGCTCATTTCAGCGAAACTAAAGGCACCACCCACACCATCCGCGTACGACGAGGTGCACAAGCATCTGGATCCAGATTAGTTCGCTTGGTTGCCTGCTGTCGATCGAACTGGCCCCTGCCCTACGGGGTGGGGGCCAGTTCCAGTTTTAGGTGCGGTGTCGGGCCGCGGCCCGTGTATCGCATGATCGACCAGGAAGGGCTACGGGCGTACAAGATGGGTCGCGTTATCCGCATCCTGCAGTCCGATCTCTATGCGTTCATCGAGTCATCCAAAATCGAACCAGGCACGCTCAAGCATCTTTACCCGGATCACAAGTTATTAGGAAGCATTTGTGCACCATGCTGTGCACCATGACTGCGGCCGGATGGCCAGGATCAGCCTAGATACGGCCAATTGCTGAAATTAAAACCGCCAGTTTCCGCTAGTTCTGGCGATTCATCCTCATTTGGGAGAAGGGGCTCGAGAGTTCAAATCTCTCCGTCCCGACAGAAACAACAGGCTAGAACCCACCGGGTTCTAGCCTGTTGTCATTTCTGTCCAAGGAAACCGTTAACACCGCCATAACGCCAGCGACGACACCGCTGGACTGGGGCTACGCAGCGCGTACCGACATGGTGCGGTTGGATCCGCCCGGTACGAAGAGCCCGTTGGCCTCTTCGAGCTTGGCCATGTAGTCGGCGCTTTGTGCCAACGCGGCGCCAGCTTCATCGGCGGCAGCAAAGTCAGCGTTCACTCCGACCCAGGCAAACTGTCCGACGGTCCCGCCGATTCCCGACCCAAAAAGGACAGGTGAGCCGGTTACGGACTCGACAATTTGAGCGACCTCGACGCCCCAAGCGGCCGCTGCTCCAAATCCACCAGCCGCCGTGGCAACTGTTACGGTTGCCACCGCACCAACGGGTGGAGTGGCTTCGCCGAGCTCACCGTGTATTAGTTGGAGAAGCTGGTCCTCCGCCGGGGCGACTAAGAAGTCTCGGCCCTGAGCTGCTTTGGCGTGGTATTCCGCGTCGTCAACAAATGACGACGTCATGGCAGCAAGCCCGCTCAGGCCTTCTACTCGAACGGCATAGGTCATGGTTCCGGTGGGGGCTCCAAACAGCGCCGACCAAAGCGCGATATCTGCTCCCGTCTTGTCTGAAACAAGCTGGCGCATTCCGGTGGCGTAGGCCATAACCTCGGGAACGGGCCCCGCCAAAGTAACGGTACGACTAAATAAATCCATGTGATTTCTCCTTCTGATATGGAACCAGCGCATGCAAGTTCGCGGTCTTCAGGGCCGCACAGGTCGCAACCCGGTGAGCCACCACCTTCCCAGGGGCGCGGCTGACTGTCAACTAGGAGTGTTAGTCAACGAAAGCGACGACATCTTTAGTCTTCGTAGGTTGCTTCGCTCGGGTGCGGCCTCGGACCACGTCACGCATACCCGTACTTGCCCCGCTGGTCGACCTCCGAACCTTAGACCAACTAGCAACGCTAGTGCCCGCAACACCGACGCCAACCGGCGATCCCACCGCAACACCGACAGACAACCCAACCGCCACGCCAACAAACGATGTCCTCGACGAACTGGCCTTCACCGGATCCAGCACCGGACCGGTTTCCGCCGCCGGAATTATCGTTTTACTGTCTGGCCTCGGCTTGATGTTTCTGCACGTTGTCACTTTTCCCTGCCGTTAGACCATTTAGGCAAAGTGGATGGGTTCATCACTAGCTGTGAAAGAAAAGTGATTGGTAATTTCACCCGTCGGAGTCCAATAGTCCACGATCGCCCATATTTCTTGCCCTTCGACCGTCACGAATTCGGTAGAAAACTCAGCGCCGTTGCCAGCAGTGGCAACCAGCGAATGCTCACCCGCAGGCAGAGCCAGGTCGAATTCCACCCAGCCATGTTGGTTGCCGACATCAAATTTCTGATCGACAACAACTGCTTCGTCCATAGTGATGGTGATGGTCATTGTTGGCTCTTCGAAACTCTGATTACTGACGTAGAACGTCACTGGGCTTAACACAACATCGGGACCAATCAGGTCGACACCTCCGGACAGCCCACCGCCGTCGTCATTCGCCACGGACTCGGCGACGGGAGTGGCGACTGATGCCTCAACCGACTCGTTCACCGAACCGCATGCGGCCAAGAGCAAACCTGCGCCAACAACAGGAACTATGAATTTGCGCACCGAGACTCCTCGGAGAAATATGCCAACCTTTTCATCCAACATGACTATGAGACGACACTAAGCCACGGGCGAGTTCCCCTAGTAAACAAAACTTGTGATCGGCGCACCCAAAACATGTTCGCTCATCCGGCCCGCAGTTAGGCCAAATAGCCCACAACGCCGGGATTTACCTAAAGGCATGGCCTCTGCAGCCGATGCTTTCTATACATCAGCTCGAGATGTCCCGGATTGCCACCGGGAAGCTAGGCATTAGCGAAAGGTTGGTTTTTTGTGCTTTGTTATCGTGATCATCAAAAAACTCGCTCTCAGCGAGGCGCCGCCGCGGTTGAGTTCGCCCTTGTCCTGCCGTTGCTCATCACCCTCATCTTTGGCATTGTCGACTTCGGTGCCGCATGGTCTCAAAAGTCCGATGTGCACCACGGTGCTCGAGAAGTAGCCCGAATCGCTGCGGTCAACTACAACCCATCCATAGAGTCCGGCTCAGCGCAAACCGCGACGATCGTTGCTGCCGCATGCTCACGCATGGGCGATGGTAGCGAAGCCACGGTGAGTCTCACACTGGCAACAGGCGGAACTGCTTACGTCGGCGATGTCGCTACTGTCCTCGTTTCCCAGCCCTACAACTCGATTACTGGGCTCATCCCCATAGCTGCAACACTTAGCAGCCAAGTCGAATTTCGCTTGGAACAACCCGCCAGTTGGACTTCCACCGCTGCACCGATTGCGTGTTCGCCATGAACAAGCGGCGCCGACAAAACGAGCGAGGGGCGATTTTACCATTATTGGCTGTCTCGTTAGCCACAATCATGGCATTCGCAGCCCTAGTTGTCGACGTGGGAAACGTGACCAATATTCGCCGAGCAGACCAGATCATTGCCGACCAGGCTGCCTTGGCAGCCGCTCAAGACCTGGGCGACATTCCCGCCGTTGTTAGCACCGCAATTGAATACGCCAATCGAAACACAACCGAAGGGCAATTTAGCGTCGCCGATTTCGATAGTTGCACCGGTGCGACCCAACCACCCCGGTTCAGTCCAGTAACCGGGACAAACTGCATCGCTATCAATGATGCCGGAACCGAAGTCCGCGTGATTTTGCCGTTGCGGTCAAGCGACACGGTGTTCGGGTCCATAATCGGCGTTGACGCCTTCGACCATACAGCAGAGGCTACAGCAGCACTTGTTCCCCTCGGCTACGGAAATGTGTTGCCCTTTGGCCTTGGCTATGCAGCAGAAGGAACCGTGTGCTTGAAGGTGGGTGCAGGCAACGTTCCCGATGCTGACTGCAACGACAACGCATCGGGAAACTTTGGCTTCATTAATTTCGGTTTCTACGGAAACTCCGCTGTCGGAACAGCGGAGGACTGCAGTGGCAATGGAAAGAATGGCCGCCTGCAAAACAACCTCGCCGTTGGTGCTGATCACGACATTTCGCTCTACGGATCAGGGACGTACGGTACTTCGATTGTGTATGACAGCGTCGGGAGCAACTGTGGTGAGCCGTATCCAAACGGTTCCGACACGGTTACCGGCAACGTACCTACCGCATTTGGGACCGGCATCTACGCAGGCACCGAGTTCTCCGACGGCGACCCTGCCCGACTGCAGCGTGGCGGTGCTGACTGGGGATCAGGTCCCGTCACCACATCGATAGCGGGATACAACCTCGACGATGTTCCACTCTGGGAGTACATCGGTGATCTCAGCGGCACTGACGTTCCACGTTCGTGCTGGAAGGACCAATTTGGCGGCGATGATGGAATCCTCGGCAATGACGACGACTTCGACGATATTGACCCTGGGGTCGCATTACATCTGCAGTCAGCAACCCCTGAAGATCGAATGGTCAAACTCATTGAGCGCTGCGTCGTGCACTATGGCGGCGAGCCCTGGACCGACAAAGGCGCGTTTGTACTCGACAACTATGTTGACTTCGTCGGCATTGGCGAACCACCCACTGGCTGCTTCGCTCCGCTCTGCACCGATCCGGTGTTTAATGCAAATAGTGCCATCGACGTAGAAAACAAACTCTGGGACATTCAGTACAGCCCGCGGTTTGGTTACATCCCTGAACTGAACCTCGATTCCAGTTCGCTTAATGGCAACACGAGCGTATATTTCACCGCCATTCGCCCGGTGTTCATCCAACGCATATTCGGCGGCAGCTGCACCTCACACGGCTGCTCATTCATATTCGACCCAGGCTTCGGCCTGACATACAACGGATCAACATCTGCAGCGAACGCCATGACGGCCTTCGTCATCCCGTCCGGGATGCTTCCCGGTGACTTGGGCGCCACCGATGGGGCATTCGCAGTCGGAGTCAATCGCTTCGTCCAGTTAGTGGGTTAATCACGTGCAACTTCTAAAAAAAATCCGGTCATACACGCAACAGATGCAAGCGCATAGAGGCGCCACTATGGTCGAATACGCGTTAGTACTGGTACTAGTCGTTTCGGGCGTTTCGATCGCCCTTGGGGACCTTTCGACCACGTCGGCCACTGCAGTAGAGGAACGTGGCGACCGCATTGGTAATCCGCAGGCCTACACCAACGCCGTTGACCCCGGCGGGGTAACGGGTGGCATCGTGGGTACCGATCTTGAGCCTCCTGCGGAACTAAGCAATGCCGTGCACCTTGAGGCCATCCTCAACCGACGGAGCACTGAGTACGAACCAAAATGGCAAGCATCCGCTGATATACAAGTCCTTACCGCAGATAGCCTGCCCGCCGCGGCCGCAACACTTGAGGGTCATTGGACCATCATCAAAGACAACGGCCTAACCAAGATCTATTCCGTCAACTGTGAAACCGATGCCCTCGGTGAATGCACCATGACCATCGATGCGCTCAAACTTGGCTCCGACATCAAAGCTTGGTTCGTCTATGATTCTCTCGTCGTCGACCCCGCCATCTATACGTGGGATTCTGCCGACGACACCACGGATCACGGGACCCCCGCCACCGTGTTGATTTGCCGACCAGGCCGTGTGCTCAACGCTGCTGAGGATGACTGCGAATAACTGTGCTCCCCATTTGCGCTAGCCAGTGAGGTAGCTAGCCAGAGGGGTCCAGTACATTTGGTTCCATCCTCCCGCAAGTTGCTCAGCAGAGCCTTCAGGAATTGCGTCGTGCGTCAGCGTAAGCACCGTCGCCTCACCGTCGGCCGCGAACTCGTAGCGCACAATGGAGTACACCCCGGCCGGCCAATCGGCGGGACGCCAAGCATGCACAATCCGCTCGCCCGCGACCAACTCGAGAATCCGTCCCTGTATTGCGCCGCCGTGTGTGGTGAAGGCCATACCAACTTCTGTCCCCATTGTGACCGGAGCTCCGGTAAAGGCCGCGTGCGTGTCTGCATCGGCAATTGCCGTATAGACGTCCGTTACGGGTGCCTTGAAGATTTGCGTTTGCTCAATCATTGCCATTTGTCTAAATTCTTTCGATATTTGAGTACCTATAACTTAACCAGTTGGTTTAGTTAACAATACGGTTTACCATCGTGACATGACTCTTGCAACCCCGCTGGCAGAACCCGATCTCGATGCACTGTTTTCGGCACTAGCCAACCCCACCCGTCGGGCAATCGTCCACCGCCTCGTTCATGGCGAGCTTCAGGTCAATGACCTTGCCGCACCATTTAACATGTCGCTGCCGGCCGTGTCCAAACACCTCACCGTCCTCGAAGATGCTGGAGTTATCAGCCGAACCCGTCGAGGCAGGGCGCGTTTTTGTTCTCTTCACCCAAGGTCACTCGACGAAATGACCGACTGGATTGCCTCGTGTCGCGCCCATTGGGAAAACACTTTGGACGCTGTTGCCTCCTACGTTGAGGACGAAAAATGACAACCACTGCTCCCTCGCTTGACGTAAGTCGTCATATCAAAGCGCAACCAGAGAAGGTATTTGATGCCTGGACCCAACCCGAACACCTACTGCAATGGTGGGGCCCTAAAGGGGTCAAGTGCATTGAAGCAACCGTCGACCTGCGGGCCGGCGGGAACTATCAAATTGCTAACGAGTTGCCCGATGGATCCGTCATACTCATCTCCGGCACTTATGAGGTAGTTAACCGTCCTATTCATCTCGCCTATTCATGGCAGGCCGATGTCGGGCCGATGCAGCCCCCAAGCCGAGTTACCGTCGACTTCGTGGCGGCCAACGACGGAACTACGGTCGTCATACATCATGAGCGCATTACCTCCCCGGCGGTCCGTGAAAACCACCTGGCTGGCTGGCTGGGCTGTCTTGAGGGACTAAACAAATTCTTCCAGTGATGGCTGGGTTACCGTCCGCCCCCTCAGCGACGCTACATTTCTGCCATGGCCAGCGAAAAAAACGACACGGTGAGCGATTTCGGTAAGGCTGCTCTGCCGATTTTTGTGGTCTCTATGATCGCCGAAAACTGGTATCTGAAACAACAGCCCCAACGCCCTTTTGGCGATCTCGATGCTTTCAGCCCAACCGAACTCTCCAGCAACGGGTTGCCCGGTGACCCACTGGTACCGGTTGGTTATGAAAAACAAGATACACAAGCAAGCCTGACCGCCCTCGTTGGAAGCGTTGCGGCGGGGTTAACCACGCTCGTCGTTACCCACAAACTCGACACATGGCTATACCGGCACCGCATCTTTAACCTAGGTAAACGCAAAGGGGCCTTTATAGGTGCCATGGTGGCGTGGGATTTCTTGTATTACTGGGAACACCGTTGGATGCATGAAATGCGCATTTTTTGGGCCCATCACGTCACCCATCATTCCAGTCAGCACTACAACCTTTCCACGGCGCTTCGTCAGTCCTGGGCCGGCGCAATCATGCACTGGGTGTTCGTACCTATGCCGTTACTCGGGTTTCCACCGGCGATGACCCTTCGGGCCAGCGAGTACAACCTCTTCTACCAGTTCTGGATCCACACCGAAGCAGTCGATCGACTGCCTGCCAGCGTTGAGGCAGTGCTCAATACGCCGTCGCACCACCGCGTTCACCACGGTGCGAACCCACAATACTTGGACAGAAACTACGGCGGAATTCTAGTGACTTGGGACCGAGTTTTCGGCACGTTCGAGCCTGAACTGCGTCGAGTGAAGTACGGCCTCACGAAGAACATAAAAACGTTCAATCCCCTGCGTATCGAAGGTCACGAGTTCATTGCCACAGCTCGAGACGTGCGCCACGCCAAGGGCTGGAGGAACAAAGTCGGCCATCTCTTTCGCAGGCCAGGCTGGAAGCCGACGTCGCCACAATAATTCACAACACCTGCGGCTAGGCCCTAGAGTTACGCCGTGACTGATCCAACCTCTCCCGTCGAAAACGCCCTCGAAGAGGGCACCACGCTCACGCTTGATTTCACCAAGCTCATTCAAATTGGAACGGCCGACCAGCAAGTCGTTCCGGTCGTATTGGTCGATCACGAAAGCGACGAGGTGCTGTTTGTGGGTTATGCCAACGACCTGGCCCTCTCGGCAACCCTCGAACGCCAACAGGCTGTTCTGTGGTCCACCTCTCGTAACGAGCTTTGGCACAAAGGTGCCACGTCAGGCGACACTTTGTCCCTAGTCGAAGTTCGGGTGAACTGCGAGCAGAACTCGCTCATGTACCGGGTCCGAGTCGATGGAAGCGGGTCCTGCCACACCTCGAACGCCGACGGCACCAGTCGCGACGGTTGCTACTACCGCGCCCTTGACGACACCACCACACTCCGATTTGTGTAGCCCGGCTTGACTCACCAATCACCCGGCGACCTCGGCAAAATCCAAGCCGAAATATTCGGTGCTGATGCTGATCCGGCTGTATTGCGACCATCGGGTCGACCGCCATCCAGATTGGCGGCGGGGATCCAGGATGCATCCCCTACCGGTCCACGTTTTCTCGTGGCTATCGGCCTGACCACCGTATTCGTCGTGGCATGGATTTGGATCGGAGCCGGAGGGCGGACAAAAGAGACCGGCACCACCGAGCCACCCCCCGACAATATTTCGGTTCCGGCCGTAGTCGCTACTCTTCCACCCGAACCCACCCCAACCGTTTCCCCGTGAACGTCTACGCGAGGTCGTCGACCCCAGGCTGGACATGGTGTTTCTCCAGCTCATGGATGAGTTTCAGCCTTTGGAAGGCATCGCCGGTGTACCGCCGTACTCCCAAGTAATACGTCTCTTGTACGTAATGCACAAGTTCGAAATATCTATCTTCGAGTTCAGGAGCGACCTCGAACTTGTCATAATTCACAACGGAATACACGCGATGACCGAGGGGGCCCAATAGTGCGTCTACTGCCTCAATGACTGTGTCGAGATCCTCCGCGAAGCGTATCTGCATGCCTGAGTAGTCCATAAACACCGTGTTGGCGACAGCGTCGTACGTGAGGCGATCTTCGATACGAATGTCAAACAGTCGATCCCGGAGTCCCATCGGCTTATCGCGAAAGATTGATGCATCCATCAACTGCACGTTGTGCATGATTGGGGTGAACGGAAGCAGATCCAAGATCTGGGAGTGCAGGTCAATTCCGGGAGCGATTTCGATCAGCTCCAGACCGTCGCTGGTTAGTTCAAACACACACCGCTCGGTGATGTAACGCACTTTTTGCGTACCTGCCGCGGCGACCGAGGCGCTGAATGTAATCTGCTCGACCTTCTCGACGAACTTCGAGAACTTGCCCTCGTTGTGAATCTTCAAAAGACCGTTTTCCACTTCACCTTTGAACCCGCCAGAGGTAAATGTGCCGACGAACAACACCTTTTTGCTGTTCTGGCTGAGGTTAATGAACCCTCCGCAGCCGCTGATGCGCTTGCCGAATTTGCTGGCGTTGATGTTGCCGACCCCGTCACACTGCGCCATCCCCAGGAAACAGGCGTCTAGACCGCCACCGTCGATGAAATCGAACTGCGACGCATGATCGATCACCGCCTGAGCGTTCAGCGCAGTTCCGAAATCAAGCCCACCAAGGGGTACCCCGCCGATGACGCCAGGATCGACAGTAAGCGTGATCACATCGCTGATGCGCTCCTCGTTGGCGACCACACCGATAGCGTCAGGCATCCCGACACCCAGATTCACCATGTCGCCGGGGGCTAGCTCGAGGGCCGCTCGGCGAGCAATGACCTTCCGCGGATCAAGCGACAGCGCCCCCACTCGCTCAAGCGGCACGCGCACCTCACCGGAAAGACCAGGGTTGTACTGCGTTCCATAGGTTTGCATGTGGTACTCGGGCTCGGCCATCACCACACAGTCCACTAGGCCACCGGGAACGCGAACGTCCCTGGACAACAAGCTGTTACGTTCAGCAAGTCGCTCGACCTGGCAAATCACGTACCCGCCAGAGTTCTTAGCAGCCAAGGCCAAAGGCAGGCTCTCCAGCACCAGCGCCTCGCGTTCCATCGTGATGTTGCCATCCGGGTCCGCAGTCGTGCCCCGAATCAGCGCAACATGAATCGGGAACGCCCGAAAGAAGAGAAACTCTTCGCCTGCCACCTTGGTGAGCTCCACCAGTTCCTCGGTAGTTTGTTGGTTCATGCGGCCGCCATCAAGGCGCGGATCAACGAACGTGCCCAGACCGACGCGGGAGAACGTGCCTGGCCTCTGCCCTGCGATGTCCCGATAGAGCTGAATAATGACACCCTCAGGGAAGTTGTACGCCTCGATCTCGCCATCGACCGCGAGCTTCTCGATGGCGGGCATCAGTCCGTAGTGGCCGCCGATCACCCGCTTCAGCAAGCCAGCTTTACCAAGCCGATTCAAACCTCGATCAGCGCCGTCACCTTGACCGCCGCCATAGACCAACGTGAGATCGCGGGGCTCACCGGTCTCGACAAACCGTTCTCCCAATGCATGCAATAACGCTTCGGGAGTTCCACACCCGGCGTACCCATTGCTCGCCACCGTGTCGCCCACTTGGACAATCCGAACGGCATCCGCAGCGGACATCACCTTGCCAACCATGGGAACCCCGTCCTGTAGACGGCAAACCCTATCCCGTTTGAGCCGAACGAACCGGCTGAGTCCCGCCCACTCCGCCTGGTCAGTCCCTAAAACAAACAGCAAAGCCGCCGTGCGAACCCTTGGACGAGGTCGACCTGCCAGCCGTCCACTAGAGTCCGGGATCATCTATCAGTAGGAATTCTCTCGTCGTTCCCTCAGGACTTCTGGCCTACCGTTCTCGAAGATGAAGGAAACCAAACGAGGAGCTCACACGTGTCGCGTTATCGCCAACACCTTCCCCAGCTCGACGGAGGACTGTTCCTCACTGATGCAGGGCTGGAAACCGATCTAATCTTCAACCACAGTATCGACATCCCCGAGTTCGCCGCCCACACGCTGTTCGACGGTGGGCCGGGACAAGCCGCTCTGCGGCGATACATGGAGGGCTTTCTGGTGCTGGCCCGCGACACCGGAGCCGGTTTTGTGCTTGACACACAGACGTGGCGTGCCCAACGGCACTTCTCCGAAGCGCTCGGCCAAGACGCCGTAGCGCTTCGCGCGGCGAATCATTTGGCGGTGGAGTTCGCGTCCGGCCTACGGGATCGGTACACCACAAATGCAGGTCCAATCGTGATCAACGGGGTAATCGGCCCTCGCGGCGACGCCTACACCCCCGAGCAGGAGATGGCGGCCATCGAGGCGCAGGACTACCATGCCCAGCAGCTGGGCTGGCTTGCGGAGACCGACATCGACATGGTGACCGCCCTCACCTTCACCCAGGCAGATGAAGCGATCGGCTTCGTCCGCTCGGCCGACGAATACGGATTGCCCATGGTGGTCTCTTTCACGGTTGAGACCGACGGCACCCTTCCCACCGGGCAACCCCTAGCCGACGCCATCACCACCGTCGACGATGCGACGAACAGCGCTGCGGCCTACTTCATGATCAACTGCGCCCACCCAGATCACTTCTCTGGGCACCTGGCCGACGCCGCGTGGGCGCGACGAATCCGTGGCATACGCTGCAACGCGTCGCGAATGAGTCACGCTGAGCTCGACGAATCCGAATTTCTCGATGACGGTGACCCCGCGGAACTAGCCACTGACTACGGCCAGCTGAAGCAAACGATGCCTTGGTTGAACGTCTTCGGCGGCTGCTGCGGTTCGGACCTTCGACATGTGACCGCCATCGCCGCCGCCATTACCGAATGACACTCGATCCGGAAAGGAAGACCAATTAGTTTGGGTTAACGTCGCTTTCACCCACAGCGGTAGCGGGCACTACGCGCCCTCGTCGCCTTATGTCAGTGAACAGTGGCCAATCTCGTGGGACCTGACCGGACCAAGTCCGAAACAGTCGCCGGTACCTTGCTGCCGCGGCAGCATTGTCATTCTCACGACACTTTGTACCCCAAACCATAAAGAGTTGGAACCAGGTCTACCGGTGGTTCGATTCAGTTCAAGAGCTGTCCAAGTCTGCGGTATCGCTTGGAGAAACGTATGTCCCTGGCCGCCATTCATTCTTGAATCCCGCTCTGACCAGTGCGACAAAGGATTGGAACTCACCGACGGATCCAATCGAAGATGCATCATCGACCCGACAGAATATGACGGAATCCGACAAACGAGAGGCTCACCATGAGTGACACAGAAGATGGACGGATGGACATATTCGCCATCAGTAGCGTGCAATCACTTGCAATCGATCGTCTGCTGACGGGCGGAAGCACAGAGGATGCGGCTGAAGCGGCGGGCGTGACGAGACAGACCGTGAGCGGATGGAAGAATCAGCTGTGCATATTGCGACTGACATAACTACTGAACTTGAGTTCCAACACGATGAGTACTCGACACCATCACACCTCACCGTCGGAATCTAAATAGCTACCCGGCCCCACACAGACAGCGACCTGATCCCGTTCGCCGCAGCGGTTTGATCGGACCGAACCCTGTGGGGGCCGGAAACTCCGAACCGAAGGCCTCAAGATCCTCCGCACCAATTTCGATTCGACACTCAGCTGCGGACGGCGCTAGATAGTCCCCGTTTATGGTCAGGGCGACAACCTTGAGGTAGGGCGACACCGGTTGAGAGGCGCCCCACCGTTGAGTGGTGGGGCGCTTCGGGTGGGTCGTATCCTTGACTACTTTTTCCTGGTGTGCACGACGATGCTCCCTCCACCGATCGCCTGGGCGGAGCCGTTGTCATAGAAGATCCCTTTTTCGTCCCAGATCTGGATGCGGAACGTATCCGGGGCACCATCCCCGGCCCAGATCTTGAACCTGTACGACCCTTCACCGTTGATCGTGCCCTCGCCTTTGAAGTTGGCGCTGTCGCTTCCGGTGACGACCAGCCAGTCGTAGCTCGTCGAGCGGAAATTCAGATCACCGGCACGGAACTGGAACTCGGTGTTCCCGGTCGGGACGGAGGCGCCCTTCTTGTAGTTCGAGACTAACCCGAACGTCGCCTTGCCCGTGAGTGAAGAATCATCTTTGTAGGCACCTGCCGGTGAGTCGATCCATCCGCCGCCGGTCACGAACCCAGCCGACGGGTCATAGACGACGACAAACTCGGACACCTCCGTGTCAGAGCCGTCATCATTGTCGGTGACGGTCAATGTCACGGGGTAGACGCCAGCAGCCGTGTAGACGTGTGTGGCGTTCACCGAGCCTGCCGCAGGACCCTGCTGAGGAGTGGTCGTATCGCCCCAGTCCCACTCGGCAGTGTGTGTATCAGTAATGCCCGGATCCGTGAACGTCGCGTTCGCAGCCACCGAACCCCCAACGGCAATGAGCGTGGGGGTGATCGTGAACGTGTCGATGCTCGGGGCGACATTGGAGACCGTCACACTGGAGATCGCCGTGTCGCTACTACCGGAATCATCCGCGACCGTGAGTTCCACCTTTCCGGAGTAATCATCCACGAACGTGTGCGATGGTGTCTCGGAAGCCGAGCTGAAACCGTGATCGTCGGGTGTGAGGGTCCATGTGTAGGTCAGCAGATCACCCACATCGGGATCCAACGAGCCGGAACCATCAAAGGTGACTGAATCACCCTCATTCGCCGTGTAAGGGCCGCCAGCATCTGCTACTGGCGGAGAATTCTGAAATACTTCGACCGCTCCGATGTCACAGTAAGCGCCCTGTGGGCGAGAGATTCCCCGTTGATCCGTGTCGTATGTTGCGTCACATTCAGCGGAAGGGATCTGATCAATCAAAGGCGAAAGATCAGCAGGCAAGAGCGTCCGCGTCGGACCACCATTGTGTAAGAGTGCACCCAGATTCGGATCAGCGCCGTTCGACGTGTCGGTGGTATTAACGAATCCACAGGTCCCGTCGTCGTCGTAGCTGTAGGTGGAATCGGTAACGCCCGCTATCAAGCAGTTGACACCACGTGGATTGGCAATGACGGACCCAAAAGATGTCAAACCGGAGTCCGGACCACTGGTCTCAATGTTCGGTGCGCCCAAGTTGCCACTCACCGTCGAGTAGATCAGGGTCACCGGACCTCGCGAGTAGATGCCGCTTGCGTAGCTTGCCGTGTTGCCGCTGACGGTGGAGTTAATCAACTTGACAGTTTCACCACCGTAGATGCCTCCGGCCTGCTCCCCCGATCTTGCAGTGTTGTTGGCGATCGTCGAGTTGATCACCAAGACGTTGGTAGCAGCAACTCCTCCAGAATCTTCTGCGTGGTTGCTAAGCACCATCGAATCGATCAAGGTCAGGTCGCCACCGTAGGGGACCGAGATACCGCCACCGTCGTTGCCCCACCCAGTGGTGTTGTTACGTACAACAGAGTTGATGACAACCAAATCGCCGCCAGGACGCGTTCTATCTGGGTCGTACTCGTTGACGAGAACGCCAGCGCCAGGGCCGCCCGAGCCGCCCTTCGACTGGCCGTTTTCGATGATCAAGTTCTGCAAGGTGACCGTCACACCTTCGGAGATGGGGAAGAACAAGACCCGGCTGTGGCCTTGGCCGTCGATCGAATAGCCGTTCCCATCGATCGTCAGGTCCCTGGTCCCGGAATACTCCGCCTGGCCAAGAGTCAAACCGATGTTGTCTGTGAGTGTGACCGAGTGAGGGCCACTCGAATCCGAACTCAAATTTAGGAGCGCTGCCTTGAACTCCGTTTCAGTACCAACTGACGTCGTCGTAGCTTCGGCAGGCGAGACATCGACCGCGACCACGTAGGGCACAGCCAAGGAAAGAACCACCAACAGAGTCAAGATCCGATGAATCCCAGTCCGCCCGTTACGTTTAGTCGCCATCATAGAAACCTTCCGTGAGATTTTACGGCGTGACTTACGCTGTAAGGTTTATTTAAGATACAGATGCAATGGCCGCCCCTCAAGCACCCAACAGATGGGCGGCAGCGTCGTCAGCAGATGCGAAGCTGGAAGACCGTTGTCGACCATCGTCGTGCTGGTGGTGGCAGTGGCTTCAGATGAACCGAGGCGAATCATGATGTTTTCGCCCCAGGTCTTCAGGCTGGCCGCCGTTCTGGCGGTGATCAGCCCGGTGGACTGATCGGCCAAGCGCACCTTCATCTTGTTCTGAGGTAGAACCGCCGTCTCCGCCTCGAAGACCCGGTCGAATGGGTGGCTAATTTGTATGAGTGCTGACGAGGCCATCGACCTCACCTTCCCTCTCCCTTACCTCCACCGTGTATCTCGCCCCGCGACCGCCGCTAGAGGCAAAAGTCCCAAATCCGCCTCGGCTCTAGATGTACCCCGTACGGGATTTGAACCCGTGTTACCGGCGTGAGAGGCCAGCGTCCTAGGCCGCTAGACGAACGGGGCAAGGACCACACTTAACTTTGTGGAGCTCGGAGAGGAGGACTCGAACCCCCAATAACTGGACCAGAACCAGTTGTGTTGCCTATTACACCATCTCCGAATGAATCGACATCCGATCCTATCGCAATAGGCGAATTAGCCAACCGAATATTTGTCCCTCCCGCGGATATCGACAGGGCTCAAGGGTTAACGCAGATTCGATAGACGGCGGAAACCAAAGGGGCGTCCTAGAACGACTCCTGCGGTCTCACGGGCTAGCTCACGAAACGATGAGGTGCCGCCCGCCGAAGAAAAGTCGGCCTCTAGACCTACGTCCTCGGCAATAAGTCGTGACCGTAGTGCGTGATAGG
>CAXMUI010000074.1:0-8389 GCA_964196475.1 uncultured Acidimicrobiia bacterium | reverse complement strand
CTAGATCCTGGTGCGGTGGTGGGCATCTCTACCTGGTATTGGGTGGATGCTGGCAACTGGGCCACGCAACGGTCCACTGCATCGAGCGCCCGGTGGAATCTGCACGTGACCGTTTCTGCCGAACCCTTGCGGCTGCGCTTTAACCCGGGCGATCATGCCGCTCCTGGTGGCGGACATACGATTAGCTGTGTCGGTCCCGCCCTGGCATGGAATCGTTCGTTGTCCGATGACGATTCTGATTGCACCTACACCTACGACTACCCATCAAGCATCACGCCTGCGGGGACCTTCACGGTGACCGCGGAAGTCGACTGGCGACTCACCTATGTGGTAACCGGGTTGATCAATCAGGCCGGAACTATTGGCACCGTCACTTTGGCCAGCCCCTCGCGAGACCTCCCGGTTACCGAACTTCAGGCCGTAATTAGCAACTAGTAAACTTTGTCGACCCGACGTACCGGCCTACACCCAATTCTTGCCACGCTGACGCGGCTAAGAATCGATTCGTTCGGCCAGCAGTTTCATCATTTCTCGGGCGACCATAGGTCCTGCGTTCTGGTTTTGTCCGGTAACAAGATTGCCGTCGACGACCCAGTGATTAGCCAAAGGGTCACGGAACTTTGTCTGGCTCTCGAACTCGGCTCCCATGTTCCGCAGTTCCGTCTCGGGATGATGCGGTGTTGACCCAATACCCAATTCGGTTACCTGCTTGTCGGTTACCGCGGTCATGCGTCGGCCAGCGACGAGAGGCGAGCCATCGGCCGCCTTCGCGTTGCGCAAACCGAGCGGACCGTGACAGATGCCGCCAATGACTTTGTCGAGTCCATTGGCTGCGGTCATCTGATCGGCCAACGTATCGGAGAATCCGAAGTCAAATGCTGCTCCCCAACCGCCGGCTAGGAACACAATGTCGTAGTCCTCCATGTCCAGGTCGCTGATGGCCAGCGACGCGTTTACCTGGGAGCGAAGGTCGTCGTCGGCCAGGAACCGGTCGTCCTCGGCGGTGCGAATCACCGGCTTCAACGATTTGGGATCGACTGGAATCACGCCACCCAGAGGACTGGCTAAATCGACGTTCATACCCGCGTCCAGGAACGCATAGTACGGAACCGTCATCTCACTGGCGAATACGCCGGTGGCCTTGCCAATGTCGAGCACGCCATGGTTGGTGCAGACGATTAGCGCTCGATGGCCCGCGAGGTCGAAAGACTGCGGATTTTCATCGGCGGGGTGCATCCCCAACCGCTGGACCGCTCTGCGCAGGACCCGAACGGGGGGTCGCACAGAGGGAACCTTCTTACCCGCTGTCGTACGCTTGGAGCCTTTACGTTTTACGTACGGCCATGGGTTGTTGCGCTCCGGCACAGCCCGAGTCCGCTCTTCTTTGAGCATGTTCTTGAGCTGGTTCATCAGATCGGCGTATTCGGGATCGGTGGCGCGATTGTCGACTTCGATAGCGTCGTCGGTGAGGTCATAAAGCTCCCACTGATCGGGCAACGGCACCGTTCGGTAGGCCGGGCCACCCAAACCATTGGCGGCCAGATGTCGTTCACCAGGTTCGGTCCATGTGGCCGGATCGTCAAAGGTTCGCACGAGTTTCCAGAGATGCATCTGGCCGTTGGGGTGGTTTGCTTTCGCAACCAGCCCTTCAAAGTTGGAACCAACATGCGCTGGGACCTGAATACGCAATGGTGCGGGCGGGTTGTCAGCCTTACCAAGGCGTCGGGCCACCCCAGATGCCCCAGAGTCACCTTCAAGCATGTTGTCTCTGGTCATGAGATAGACGGGACGATCGCCGTCGGCAGGCTTCTCGCCATCGACGATGGGCATGAGGTTTCGACCAGGTAGCGGGTGCACCTCGGTGAAGGACTCCCGCAGGATCTCGGCAATTGCTACCTCGTCGATACCCGCGGCGCCGAGAAGCGTCGGCACGATGTCGACATGCGACGTTGGAGCGTGATCCACGGTCATTGACTTGGCATCGGCCCCGAGTCGGGCAATAGCGAACGGCACCCGGGTGGCCTCGTCGTAAAGGTTGAACCATTTTTGGTGCAGTCCGCCGTGAGCACCCAGGAGTTCGCCATGGTCAGAGGTGCGAACAATGACGGCGTGATCTGATCCGCCATCGGTGATGGTCCGGCGAACCTGGTCCAGCGGACCATCTACCTCAGCATGGAGCCGGTAGTAGAGGTCGCGGTACTCCTGCGCTCGTTTGTTGTAGGCCCTGTTGACCGCAATAGGTGGCCCATAACCCGTGGGGTATGACGTCCGATACGCAATCTGCGCGGCTGGCTTTGTCGAAAGATCTTCGTTTGCGGTAGGCGGAGCCGCAACGGTTGGTGGAGTATTGGGAGAAGCAACACCCTCCACGTCACCAAACGGCAGGCCTTTGCGTGCCCACAAGGGCCACAGCACAATGTCGTGCGGATTTACAAAGCTGGCCACCAACAGAAATGGCTTAAGTGCCTCAGCGTCGCCAGCACGGCGACGTTCATACCGGTCTTCGAGCCACGCCGACACCCGATCGGCAATGAGTGGATCACGACGCACCCCGGCATTTGCCAACGGCGCTCCGTGAGGTTCGGGTCCAACCCAGCCCGAGAATCCGTAGGCATCGAGGGGATCGGCATCGAGGTATTTTTGCACTGCATCGTGGTCGATCACGCCATGTGCATCGTTCGTTGCTACCGGTCGTCCGGTGGTCGAATCCATCAAATCGGCATGAGAGATATGCCATTTGCCGTCGTAGTGCGTGTCGTACCCAGCCGCCCGGAACCAGTGGCCGAGCGTTGGTACCTCGCCCTCCGGTAACCACCGAAGTCGAGAATCATTACCCACCTTGCCGAGGCCATCGGTCTGGGTAACCCCATGGAGGTCGGGGTACTGACCAGTGAAGATGGTGGGACGACTCGGCACACACGCCAACGAACCGGTGTAGTGCCGGTTGAACGTGACGGCATTTTCGTCGAACCACTTGCGTCCAGTAAGTCGGTCGTTGCGCCACTGAGTGATGGCATCGGACTCGTACGGGGGCGCGGCACGTTCCTCGTCGGTCATGATGATTATCACGTCGGGCCGGGGGTTGGTCATGACTGCGTTCCTCGTTGGGCTACTGCGGCACTTAGACCGTCGAGCATCTGATCGCTTGCGCCAGCCAGCTTTCGGCTGATCGCCTTGGCTACAAGCTTGTGGGCAGGCTTCGGCCCGGGCTCAATGATCGTGGTCAAGGTCACCTTCGATTGGTCACCCATTGGTTCGATTGTCCAGGTGTTGCCCACGAATCGAACGCCGGGCGGCAGACCATCGATGGTGTAAGCAAGGCGTTGGTTGGGCATCCATTCGGTGATTTCCTCCACCACGGTCAGTGAACCGGTCTGAATGCGACGAATCGCTCCTGTTTCTGATGACTGCGCTGTGAGCAGACATGAATGGTCCACGTTGGGAGCCCATTTACTGATGCCGTCAAATTCACAAAGCACCGCCCATACCTGTTCGGCGGTGGCGCTTATTGTGCGATCTTTTTTGGTGGTACTCATCGGTTATTGCCTCGACATTTCGGCTCGAGCCTGAGCCGCTTCGATGCTGGCTTCGGCTGATTGCTTTGAAACTAGTTGGATGACAACCTTTTCGAGAATGCCCGTATAGGCAAACGGCGCTTCGTAGCGTTGCGAAATGGGTGAGCCATGGTCGTAGCCAATGCTGGTGCCCACCGAGGAAACCATCCGCATGTACAGGTCCATCTCCGTTGAGCCCGCGGGTTGACCATCAATAAACACTTCGGCCGCACCGGTCATGGCATCGCCGCGACGGAAGCGCACAACAAGGTCGCCTTCACCCTCGGGGATTGTGGATTCGGACACGATAATTGAGTGATCATCGAAGGCGTTGTAGTCCAGCACCAATCGCCCGTCCTGCACAAATATCGAAATACCAGAGTTCTCGGTTCCCATCGACCACAGCACCCCTTCGTCGCCAGCCACATAGTCGACCGAAGCAGCGAAATCGAAATTACGACCCCCCACCTGGGCAGCGGCCTGAGCGGGGATTGGCAGCATGGGCGGCCGGTATTCGTAGCGCTTGTTGACAGGATGCGGCGAACCGTCCCGAAACCGGGCACCAAACAGTCCAAATGTCCGATCATCCAACGGCAACACGCCGTGGCGTTCGGCTTCCTGCCACCAGACTTCGATCAGATCGACCAGCCGATCAGGTTCGTCATCGGCCAGGTCGTTGCATTCGGACGGGTCAGCCACAAGGTTGTAAAGCTCCCATAGCTCGGTGTCATAGTCGGCCCCGTGGTCATGTTTGCAGACGGCCTTCCACTCTCCAGATACCACGGCCCGACTTCCGGCCATCTCAAAAATTTGCAGCGTATTGGTTGGTGCTGCATCGGCGGACTCAAGCACTGTGGCAAACGATTGACCAGTAACCGGCTGTTGTTTGATCCCGCGATAGGTCTCGGGAGCCTCCAGGTTCAACAGTTCGTAGATGGTCGGCGCAATGTCGGAGATGTAGACGAATTGGTCTCGCTTGGTACCTATCTGCTCCGCTTTCATGCCCTCGGGCCAGTGCATCACCATCGGTACATGCACACCACCCTCATGGGTATTCTGCTTATACCAACGAAACGGGGTGTTCCCCGCTTGCGCCCAGCCCCACGGATAGTTGGTGTGACTATGGGGTCCACCGATGTCGTCGATGCGTTGCACCGCCTCGCTGGGTGTTTCGAGGATCCCGTTGAAGAATTTCATTTCGTGCATGACCCCAAATGGGCCGCCCTCTTGGGACGCGCCATTGTCGGCCATAACCATCACAATGGTGTTGTCGAGTTGCCCCAATGCCTGCAACCCAGCAACAAGTCGCCCGATTTGGTCGTCGGTGTGATCCAAAAACGCGGCAAATGCTTCCTGGAGGCGGGCCGAAAGTTGGCGTTGATCATCGGGCAGTTCATCCCAAGGATCCACGCCCGGATTGCGGGGAGCCAGCGTTGTGCCAGGAGGGATTACCCCCATGTCCAGTTGGCGTTGGAACCATTCGGCCCGACACACATCCCAACCAGCATCGTAACGTCCCTTATATTTTGCTAGATACTTCGCGGGAGCTTGGTGGGGCGCGTGGGTCGCACCGAAGGCCAAATAAGTGAAGAATGGCCGATCGGGTCGCACGCCCTTTGCGTCGGACATCATCCGTAATGCCTGATCAACCAGATCTTCGGAAATGTGATAGCCGTCTTCGGGCCGTGCTGGAGGATCAATCGGGTGGTTGTCACTGACTAGATCCGGGTGGAATTGATCGGTCTCGCCCTCAAGAAATCCGTAGAACCGGTCAAAACCCCGTGCCAGGGGCCAGTGATCGAAAGGGCCGGCCGCCGAGCACTGTTCCATCGGTGCCAGGTGCCATTTTCCTACGCAGAAAGTGGTGTAGCCATCTTCACGTAGGACCTCGGCCATGGTTGCGGCATCGCTTGACAGGTGGCCCAACATGTTGGGGAATCCGGTGCGAAAATTGGAAATCGCTCGCATGCCCACGGCATGAGAATCACGGCCGGTGAGCAGTGCTGCCCGGGTCGGTGAGCACAGAGGGGTGACGTGAAAGTTGGTGAACTGAAGGCCACCGGCAGCCAGGGCATCGATATTTGGCGTGTCAATGTCGGAGCCGTAGCAACCGAACTGAGCAAACCCGGTGTCATCTAGTAACACGACCACAACATTGGGAGCACCGTCCGCAGGGCATGGCGGTTCATCGAACCATGGTTCCGATTCGGCGATCGTGCGGCCGATGGTTCCTTCGAAGCGAGGTGGTCGCGCCATGGCTAGTCCTTTGCGATTTCGGCGGATGTTGTTCGGGAGCCGGCATCTAATACTGCTTGCAACGTAGCGATCCAAGCCGTTCGGATCTGCCGGGCTGTTTGGTTGTGCGACCGACGCATGACATCCCAGGCTTGAGGTGACGCCAATGAGTCAACGACAGCTACCAACGACGCCTGAGCGCTCGGTGTGAGGGTCGCTAGCTCTGGAGCAAACAGTTCTCGCACCTGGTCGGCCAGCAACGTCCGGATGGTGTCATAGGCCTGATTGAATTGTGGGTTCTCCATGGCTCGAAGCCGAGCCAATGCGACGACGGAGCCAACCTGGGCCAACATTGCCAATCGAGAGTCGACATACATGGCAATTCGCGCGTCGGTTGATCTGGACGCTGATTCATCAATGCGAAACAGGGGAAGGAAACGATCCTTGAACCGCTCCATCGCTTGCAGTTGAATATCTTCCAAACCATCGAAGTAACGAAATATCGAGGCGACCGAAACGCTAGATCGCTCGGCCAATTCGTTTACATCAGGAGGTATCTGGCCTTCTTCGATGAGATCAAACACCGCGTCAATAACGGTGAGCCGTCCTCGCTCGCGTCGGGCCGAGCGTCCGTCGATGGGTACATCGGTTATTTCTCTGGCACTCACCTGTGCCAACGTAGCGCACCAGACAAACAATTGATAGTGCAACTCTCAATTTATGGTCGGCGATCGCTCTCTAAGAGTCGATTGTGTCACCAAACAGGTCCGGAAAGACTTTGGCCACTTTGGCGGACAGGTAGCCGCCGTAGGCGCCATCCCAGAGTTGAAGGTCAGCACCATCCCACCGTCGGCGCACGTCGGTCGCTGGTGGAGAATGCTCTAACGGCAACGGGCGCACCTCGGCATCCCAGGAGGGGTCGAAGAAGAACGGAAACGACAATCGACTTTTGCCGCTCAAATTGCGGACTCGGTGTGGTGTGGACCGGTATCGACCCTCGGTAAGCCGGTCGAGCATGTCGCCAATATTGCAAACGATTACGCCGGGGTCAGCTGGCACATCAATCCACTCGCCAGTCGTGTGCACCTGCAAACCACCCGAGTCGTCTTGTGCCAACAATGTGAGCAATCCGTAATCCGTGTGCTCGGCCACTCCCCAATCACTGTCATCGCCGGGTGGGTAGTGAAAGATCCGGAACAAGATCGTGGGATCGTGGGTGAGATTTCGGACAAACCAGTCTCCGGGCAAACCCAGACCTAGTGCTATGCCCCGCATTAATGCGTGTGCCAGTGGGGTCAGCGCCGCAGTCCACGCCAAGATTGCCGGGCCAAGGGCTTCAGGGTCCTGGGGAAACTGATTGGCCCCATGCAGTGGCGTCGCGTCGAGCACCCGTGGATCATCCGCCGCCAGCTCGGTACCGACATAGAGACCTTCCTTACGGTCGGGCCGGCCCGACGTAAGTTCGTCACCTACGGGAAACCAGCCACGCCACGCTGGGCCACCTGCGGTCATGGAAATGCGACTTTTGGTAACTTCGGGCAGGTTGAAGAACTCGCGAGCTAGTTGATCCATCTCCGCGAGTTGATCGGGATCGATGCCGTGTCCGGTAATGAGAAAGAACCCGACGTCACGACACGCAGCATCGAGTTGGTGAGCGACCTGCATCTCATCAATACCCGAAAGCAGCGGAGCGATGTCGATTATCGGCAACTGCGGGCAACCGGCTGATTCGGGATTTGGTGGATGCTTCATTGTGATCGCCAGGCCATCACCAAACCATACGCCACATTCAGTTCTGACCAGAGTGTCACCGCGGACAACCAACCGCATCACCTCCCAACTGGTAGGCCCAACAGACACCCCGCCCCTTATCCGCGCCTACCAGTACGAGGAGTATCCCAACTGGTAGGCCCAACAGACACCCCGCCCCTTATCCGCGCCTACCAGTACGTTCTATTTTGCGCTAGGGCTCCCGCTCCCGCTCCCGCTGGGGGTTCTACCCGCTGGGGGTTCTACCCGCTGGGGGTTCTACCCGCAGGGTCTTCGGTTTAGGGCTCTAGGGCGTATTTTTGTAGATTTTCGTACAGCGGGATTGCTTCATCTTGTACGGGTTGTAGCGCCTTGGGTAACTGGCGGAGCTGTGGTCGGTACTCGCCGAATTTCGTGGATTTGTGGACGTTGTGGTACCAGTGTTTGGCCCAGACGCCGTCTTCGGGTTTGGGGCCATCGGGCCATGCCAGCATTGCTGGTTCGAACTCAATGCTCAGCCGACGGCACAGCTCGGTAAGCGTGGCTGTGGGGTTCTCTAGCAGTACTTTCGAATCAATCACCACCGGTTCGTCACCCGCGTCAACGATCGAATTTGCCAACTCGACCTGCATCGCTAGGCCAGTGTCGGCCAGGGTGGCGTCGGGCAACTGCACGGCGAGCGAAGGCAACATGTCGCGAGGGTCGCGGACCAGAAGAATATTGCGACACGCTCCGAGGAACGCCCGATCGAGATCGACCAGGTGGTGGGCCATCTGCTTGAAGAATGCGACCTCGCGTTGCTGCGGTCCCAGGATTGTCTGATCCACCGCCGCTTGGCCGTCGGTCTCCAT
>CAXMUI010000073.1:0-14189 GCA_964196475.1 uncultured Acidimicrobiia bacterium | reverse complement strand
CCGCATCGATCCAACTCGCTGCCGCCAGTCGTTTGCCGGGTCCGGTCACCTTTTTGACTTGCGATGACGACCACCTGGCTGCGTCGTCGATTCGAGGCATGCGGCTCCACTTGGTCTCGACCCGCGAGGAAACGACCTCCGCTGCATCGACCCGTGCGCCACGTTAGCGGCGGCGCCGGAGCCGATCTTCACTATGGCGGCCAACTCCAACATTTCTGCGGTACCGGTATCGCTCAAGACCTGCGACAATGGTCCCATGAGCATGATTGAGCACTACTGCGGAACGGCGCCTGGCCATAGGGCCGAAGCTGCCAACGCCGGCCCCACCTTGCACTACCGAGATACCAACGCCGAGATACACAAGGTGGTTGTCGGCCCGGTCGATAACAATGTGTATGTGCTTCGGTGTCGTGCCACTGGCGAAGCCGTGCTCATTGACGCCGCCAACGAACATGACCGACTTCTCGAACTATGCCAAGCCCTCAACGTACGCACCGTCCTGGAAACCCACGGACATTGGGACCACATCGCCGCTATCCCCCAGTTGCGCGACGCTGGCTACGAGGTCGGTGTCACCGAAGCCGATGCGGGCATGCTCGATGCTTACGATTACTTACTTGTCGATGAGGAGGTAACCGAGGTCGGTCGCCTGCGCCTCCATTCAATCCTTACGCCTGGTCATACAGCCGGGTCAATCTGTTTCCGTCTCGAAGATGCCCCGGTGCTTTTCAGTGGTGACACGTTATTTCCCGGGGGTCCAGGCGCAACCAAGTTCCCCGGAGGTGACTTTGCCACCATCATCGAGTCGCTCGATCGGCGTCTCTTTTCCCCGCTAGAGCCCGACACCATTGTTATGCCCGGCCATGGCACCGACACCACCATCGGCACAGAGGCACCCAGCCTCCAATCGTGGGTCGACCGAGGTTGGTAGCCCTGCGCCGTAAAGCTGATTGCACCCACCAGTGACCTGGTATCGAGAACTGTGCGGCCCGCCGTAACCCGTACACTGAAAGCTATGGCTGCGCCACTGTTCGAAATCCAAAACCTCCACGCGGGAACCGACGAGGTTTCGATCCTCAAAGGGCTCGATCTAACGATTAACGCCGGAGAGGTCCACGCACTCATGGGCCCCAACGGATGCGGGAAGTCAACGTTAGCTAACACGTTGATGGCCAGCCCTGAGTATCACATCACTGAGGGGCAACTCTTGTTCCGTGGGGACGACATCACCGACTGGCCGACCGATGTGCGCGGGAAGGCTGGAATGTTCTTGGCATTTCAGCATCCCCAGGAAGTCCAGGGCGTGTCCGTAATGAACTTCCTGCGCCAATCGCTCTCCGCTCGCAAAGGCACCGACCTTTCGGTCCTCGAACTTCGGGGCACGATCATGGCCTGGATGAACCGGCTAGGTATGGACCCATCGTTCGCCGACCGTTATCTCAATGAGGGCTTCTCTGGCGGCGAAAAGAAGCGCAACGAAATTCTACAAATGGCCATTCTCGAACCAGAGATTGCGATCCTCGACGAAACCGATTCCGGTCTCGATGTCGATGCCATCAAGATCGTTGCCTCCGGAATAAACGCCGTACGCGCTGAACGACCCGAACTCGGTGTTCTTGCCATCACGCACTTCAGTCGCCTGCTGAACGAACTGCGACCCGAGTTCGTGCACATCATGGTCGACGGAAAAATTGTGCAAAGTGGTGGCATGGAACTTGCGCAACAACTCGAACGCGATGGCTATGACGCCTTCCGGTAACCCGATGCTCGATGTAGCCGCGATCAAGGCCGATTTCCCGCTTCTGCAGCAGGTCTATGAGGGCAATCCCATCGTCTATCTGGACTCGGCATCGTCATCGCAAAAACCGCGTGTGGTGCTCGATGCCATGACCGAGTACTACGAAACCATCAATGCCAACGTCCACCGCGGGGCCTATCGCATTTCGGATCTCGCGACCCGCCACATGGAAGCAGCGCGGTCCAAGGTCGCCCGATTCATCGGTGCTCCATCGAGCAACGAATGCATATTTGTTCGCAATGGCACCGAAGCCCTCAACCTGGTTGCCCACACATGGGGCAAATCAAACCTCAAGTCCGGCGATTCCATCGTGCTCACCGAACTCGAACACCACGCCAACATCGTCCCGTGGCAAATGCTGGCTCAAGACATTGGGTTCACCATCCGATGGATTCCCATTACCGACGATGGGCAACTCGATCTCAGCGAACTTGACCGATTGCTGGACGGGGCCAAGATGCTCGCCGTTTCGGCCATGTCCAATGTGCTCGGCACGATCCCGCCTATCCGCCTGCTCGCCGATGCTGCTCATGCCGCCGGCGCAATCATCGTGGTCGATGGCAGCCAATATGTCCCCCACCTCCCCACCGATGTTGTGGCCCTCGACGTCGATTTCTTCGCATTTACGGGCCACAAAATGTGCGGTCCAACCGGCATTGGTGTGTTGTGGGGACGCACCGAACTTCTTGAAGCTATGCCACCGTTTCTCGGTGGTGGTTCAATGATCCTCAAAGTCACCAAAGAAGGCTTCACCACCAACGAAATTCCCCACAAGTTCGAGGCAGGCACACCCGCTATCGCCGAAACCATTGGCCTGGGCGCCGCTATCGATTACCTCAGTGGTCTCGGAATGGAAGCAGTGCGGGCTCACGAAGTCCGTCTCACGGCCTATGCCCTGCGCACGCTACACGAACGCCACGGCGACAAAATCCATATTTTCGGACCATCCGAACCCGCTATACGTGGAGGGGTACTGTCCTTTACCTTCGGCGATGTGCACCCCCATGATGTGGCCCAGGTTCTCGACCAGAAAGGCGTCTGCGTCCGAGCCGGACATCACTGCGCTAAACCGCTCATGTCCGCACTTGGGGTCAACGCCACTAGCCGGGCCTCGATGTATCTCTACAACAACGAATCCGATGTTGACACGCTCGCCGACGCTCTCGACGACGCCTACTCGATGTTTGCGCTCTAATTCCGCTTACGCTGCTATCTCACAAGAAATGACGGAGCCGACCCCATGCCAGGCTTAGAAGACCTCTACCGAGAAATCATCCTCGACCACTACCGCAGTCCACGTAACCGTGGTGAACTTGCCACACCACCCGCAGCCCGGGTCGAAGGATTTAATCCACTGTGTGGCGACGAGGTCGTTGTGTACGTCAACGTTTCTGACGACGGCAAGATCAGCGACGTCGCCATCGATGGCCAAGGATGCAGTATTAGTCAGTCTTCGGCCTCCATGATGTCCGCCGCGGTTAAGGGCAAGACCCTCGCTGAGGTCCGCGACCTTAACCAGACCTTCAAAGCCATGATGTCGATCCACGAAACCAACATCGGCGGAACCGCCGACGAACCAATGGAACCCGTCGAAGGTGTCAAACTGGGCGATCTCGAAGCGCTTCGTGGTGTGGTGAAGTTTCCTACCCGCATCAAGTGCGCCACCCTCGGTTGGAACACGCTGGCTGAAGCAATCGTGGAAGCCACCGCCGAAGAGGCTTAGGCGAAGGGGTCTTCCCCGAGTCCTAACCCAAAACTCACCGATGTTTCGGTGCGGTCGTCGGCCCACGCCGTATAACCGTTCTTCTCGATTTCGACCGCAAGTTCGGGTCCACCCGTAGCTTGAATCTTGCCGTCAGCAAAGACGTGCACGAAATCAGGATGCAGTTCTTCGAACAGACGCTGATAATGCGTGATGGCCAACACAGCCAAGCCATGTTCCTTCGTTTGCACCTGGATACGACGGCTCACCATGCGCAAAGCGTCGACGTCAAGACCCGAGTCGAGTTCGTCCAAGATGGCAATCTTTGGCTCCATTACACACAGCTGTAACGTCTCATTGCGTTTTTGCTCACCACCGGACAGATCGACGTTGAGCGGACGGTCCAGAAACGCTTCACCAAAGCCAATTGCCTCGGCCTCGACAGACATGGCCGCGGCGACCAATGATGGGTCGCGTCCACCAGCATTGGCTGCAGCTTCAAGCACACTCCGTAGCGCCACACCGGGCACTTCGGTTGGGTACTGCATAGCCAAGAACAACCCAGCCTGGGCCCGCTGGTACGGCAGCAGGGCCAACACATCGACCCCGTCAAGCAGTACCGAGCCTCCGGTAACTTCGTACCCAGGACGACCCATGATGGCATAGGACAGGGTGGACTTTCCTGAGCCATTGGGGCCCATCACGGCATGAACTTCGCCTGATGAGATAGTGAGATCGACACCCTTGAGAATTTCGGTGCCATCCACAGTGGCTGCGAGGCCCTTGATTTCTAATGTGGTCATGCCACACCTAGCTTTCGGTCGATACCAAGTTGCGCTCGGTCAGCTAGCCCAGGCGCGGGGGCTGCGTCGAGCACCGCATCGAAGAAGCCACCGACGATGAGCTTGGTTGCTTGGTCGGTCGGCACTCCGCGGGTTTCGAGGTAAAAAAGTTGGTCGGCATCGACTGGCCCCACGGTTGAAGCATGGCTGCAATGCACATCGTTGTTGAGGATTTCGAGGTTGGGCACCGATTCGACCGCCGCGTCGTCGGACAACGTAATCGTTCGATTGGTCTGGTTGGCGTTGGAGCCGCGCCCGGTTTCGGCGATGCGAATCATGCCGGTGTAAATTCCCATTGATTTACCGTCGACAACGCCATTGAACAGCAGGTTGGACGTGGTGTCCGCGCCCACATGATCGATGAACATCCGGTAGTCCAGAACCTGCTCTTCGGTACCGAAGTAGGCAGCGGCGTATTCAACATTGCTGCCACGACCGTTGAGCTGAACGTCGACGCGTTGACGGGCCCACGAACCGCCAATGCCCGCTCCCCAACCACTAAACGTTGCTTGGGTGCCGACACTGACATCGGTCTGGCCAAAGCAAGTAACCGTCGGGCCCAAGATTTGGAGGTCGGCGATGCGAATTCGGGCTGAGTTGGCCAAGGATGCATACACGCGAGGGATAACGACAGAGTTTGTTGCTT
Source organism: uncultured Acidimicrobiia bacterium (assembly GCA_964196475.1). Classification (GTDB taxonomy): domain Bacteria; phylum Actinomycetota; class Acidimicrobiia; order Acidimicrobiales; family JAHEJN01; genus CAWKZT01. Next base: position 9,201 of record CAXMUI010000073.1, on the reverse strand, counting down.
GACTCTCGGCCGAGACAACCACCGTCGCCTGAGCATCGGCGCCAGCTTCTACGACAAGCAGCGGTGTCGACAACTGGGCCTCGCCGGAGCCAGTAAGCGAAATCAAAACCGGAGAGGAAACCGTCGCTCCAGCGGCGATTTGAAACACAACCGGATCGACCGCCAGTGCCGCGTTAACGAGTCCGAGAGCATCGGCCGGCAATGGTCCCAGTACGTCGATATCTGAATCGACCGCCCGAACAACCGTCAGTCCGTCGACAGCGCCATCCACAGAGACTAAGGCGCCATTGTGGAGGTGAACATTTACCTCGGCCTGCGTGGTCAACGCCGGAGCAACCGCGGAATCGGCGGAAGCCACCGGCACAAACGCGGACAAGTCGAATTTGTCGATCGGGCTATAACGCCACTCTTCGGCCTTCTTCGTGGGCCACGCCACATCGTCGAGCATTTTTGCCGCGGCAAAGCGGCGATCGATGAGCCACTGGGGCCCACTCAAGGACTTTACGTAATCGATCGAAAGGGGGGCAGACATACGTCGGTTCGTTCGGGAAATGAGCCTCGAATGTTCCGAGGTTCTGTGGATATTTTGTGTTGCAATACTTCGACGTCGTTGCGCTACCGCAACGGTGGCTTTAACGCTTCTTGCGTCGTTGCCAGGACCATCGACGACCCTTCTTATCGGCCTTAAGCTTCTCGGCATCCACGTCAGCCATGACCCGGGAACCAGCCTCATTGACAATGTTTTTAGCCGCATCGAGCAAGGCACCGATGCTGTCGTCATTGCCCAAAGACTCCGGCTCGGCAGGTGTTGGTGGGGTTACCAAAGTGCCATGAGCCCAATTGACATCAACTAAGCGTCTCTGGTAGCCAGGGCAGTTGTCCGGACATCGCCACGGAGCCTCGGGAGCAAGATCAATATCGCACTTCCGAACCGTGTCTCCGTTGGCATAACTTCGGCTTTCGAAGAATTTACAGTCCTGACGCATTGGCACACAACCATTGTGGCGCGCAACGTCGCCGTTTACGCCTAGCGGCCAATTTCTAGCCGACGGAGCCTTCCATCTGGAGTTCGATGAGACGGCTCCACTCGACGGCATATTCCATAGGCAACGTCCGTGTTACCGGCTCAATGAAGCCGTTAACAACCATACCCATCGCCTGCTCCTCGGTGAGACCACGGCTCATCAGGTAGAACAACTGCTCGTCAGCGACCTTCGAAACGGTCGCTTCGTGGCCAATAATGGCGTCCTTCGAACCAATCTCCATGTAGGGATAGGTGTCGCTGATGCTGTGATCGTCAAGAATGAGTGCATCACACTGCACATGACTCTTGCATCCGTAAGCGTCGTCAGCCACCTTTACCAGGCCGCGATAGCTGGTGCGACCGCCGTTCTTAGAAATTGACTTGGAAACGATCTTCGACGAGGTTTCCGGTGCCAGGTGCACCATCTTGGCGCCAGCATCTTGATGCTGTCCAGCGCCGGCATAGGCCACCGAAAGAACTTCGCCGGAAGCCTTAGGGCCAACCATCACGACGGCGGGGTACTTCATGGTGAGACGGCTACCAATGTTGCCGTCAATCCATTCCATGTGACCTTCGGCCTCGACACGGGCTCGCTTCGTGACCAAGTTGTAGACGTTGCTCGACCAGTTCTGAATTGTGGTGTAGGTGACACGGGCACCCTTGCCAACCTGAATCTCGACGACAGCTGAGTGCAGTGAATCAGTACTGTAAACAGGAGCCGAGCAGCCCTCAATGTAGTGCACCTGTGAGCCCTCGTCGGCAATGATGAGCGTACGCTCGAACTGACCCATGTTCTCGGCGTTGATGCGGAAATAGGCCTGCAGCGGCATCTCGACATTGACGCCCGGCGGAACATAAATGAACGAACCACCGGACCAGGTCGCAGAGTTAAGGGCGGAGAACTTGTTGTCATTGGGCGGAATGATGCGGCCGAACCACTTGCGAACCAATTCGGGGTGCTCGCGCAATGCGGTATCCATGTCGGTGAAGATGACGCCTTGCTCCTCAAGATCCTCACGGTTCTTGTGGTACACCACCTCGGATTCGTACTGAGCGGTCACGCCAGCAAGATACTTGCGCTCAGCCTCAGGAATGCCCAGCTTCTCGTAGGTGTCTTTGATGGCATCGGGGACATCATCCCAATCGTCGGCGCTGCCTTCGGTGGGCTTGATGTAGTAATAAATGTCGTTAATATCAAGTTCGTCGAGTTGGCCACCCCAATGTGGCATGGGCCGACGATCGAATCGATCCAGCGACTTAATCCGAAAATCAGTCATCCACTGGGGCTCGCCCTTCATCCAGGAGATCTCCCGGACAATGTCTTCGCTCAAGCCCTTCTTTGGCTTGAAAATATAGTCTTCTTCGTCGCTCCAACCCAGCTGATATTTGCCGAGGTCAAGACCGATTTCTGCGGTGGACATGGTGGGGCTCCTGTAGTGCTCGGGGTCAAGTCCGAGCTATCACTGTCTGCATCCTATCTGTTCCTCGCTGCCGAGGCGCTCATCACTGGATGGCCGAGGACACGGCTATCCCACCCTACTTACCTGTTCTTCGCCGCTCTCTAGTCGATGCGCCGGAGATGTTCCTTGTAAAGACCAGCCCGTTCAACGTAGCTTTGCGCCCCGGTCTCGATCATCTTTCGGTTGGCGGCGTCTGGCTTAATCCGGGCCGGAGTGCCGACAGCAAGCGCCCCAGGGGGAACCTCGGTTTTTCCAAGCACGACTGCACCAGCAGCGACCAACGCAAACTCACCAACGACGGCCTCGTGCAGCACGATTGCTCCCGAGCCGACTAGCCCGCCATCTTTGATCACGCATCCTTCGAGATGAGCCAAATGACCGATCGTGCAACCGTCGCCCACGGTCGTCGGCGAAAAGGACGTGGTGTGCAGCACCGCACCATCTTGGATTGATGAACCAGACCCAATATGAATTGGACCATCATCGCCGCGAAGGACGGCGCAAGCCCACACCGACGACTCGGCGCCAATACGGACATCACCGATAATTACCGCGTCAGGATGGATGAAGGCTGACGGATCGATCTGCGGAACTTGGTCACCTAGCGCGTAAACCGGCATGGTCAGATGCTTTCGAAGTGGCCATAGCCACCCTTGAAGAACAACAATGCATTGGCGTGTTCGTCGTCAGTAGCAGTGATTGCGACGACCCGACCAAGCACAATGACGTGGTCGCCGGCATCGGTCACACTTTCGATCTCGCATTCGACCGCACAAAGCGCATCCACGAGCACGGGGGTCCCGTTGACACCTTCGGACCATTCAGCTTGATCCCAGCTGGTGACATCTTTCTGGAAGAAGGCGTTGCACAGACCTATGTGCTCATCGCGTAAGACGTTGGCGGTAAATACACCAGATGCCTCGATGCGCTGCCAACTCCCCGAATCGCGCGTCGGCATGAACATCACGAGGGGTGGATTTAGCGAGACCGAACCAAACGAACCCATCACCGCTCCGATGCGGCCATCCCCATCAGTGGAGGTAACGAGGGTGACCCCGGTGGGATAGTGACCCAGGACTTTGCGAAATTCACCAGAATCGAAACTGTCGGTCATTGCGGCCTCTTTCGGCGTCAATCCCCTTGGATCGACCGACCAGATAGTACTGCCGTCGCCGATGGAGAAGCTAGCTATCTTCCAAGATTACGGGCTCCGCGTTCAACGACAGATCGACATCAAGCCCACTCGCAGCGGCGAACACTTGCAATGCAGGGGGTGCCAAAGTTCGGGTCGCTGCCAAGATCTCGTCTACTTGGGTGTCGTTGTGAAAGGGATCATGGTGGAACAACGCAAGTGACTTGGCCCCCGATTGACGGGCAACCTCCAACGCGTAGCCTGCGGTGCAGTGCCCCCAATCATTGCGGGCGGCAAACTCGTCGTCAGTGAACTGGGCATCATGAATGAGCAGGTCAACGCCGTCACACAGATCGAGTACCTGCTCGTCGACAAACGTCGGCCGATCCACCGGTTGCTGATGGTCGGGTACAAAAGCAATAGACACACCATGATGATCGATTCGATAACCGTTCGTGCACCCTGTGTGGGGAATGTGTCGGGTGCGCACCTTCGTGTCTCCGATTGAAAGATCGCCGACATCCAGTTGATGGAGTTTCAGCGAAGCCTTCACTTCGCTGGGGGTGATGGGAAAAAAGGGCGGCCGCATGAGCTTGTGAACCAGCTTCTTAAAGCCCTTCCCGCAGTCGCCCGGGCCATAGAGGTTGATCTCGGTCCCCTCCACATGAAGTGGCGAGAAGAACGGCATTCCTTGAATGTGGTCCCAATGCAAGTGTGATAGCAAAATCGAGGCTCGGTACACGTCGGGTGCCTGTTCAATGACCTCGAGGCCGTACCGGCGGATGCCCGTCCCCGCATCCAAAATAATAGGATCGGCCCCCATGGGTTCGACAACAACGCAAGAGGTCGCGCCACCGTAACGATTCTGATCAGGAGCCGAACACGGCGTCGAACCACGTACGCCGAAGAATCTCACACGTAACTCGGTTTCCCCCATTTGGTCAAAGTTAGTTCTCGACGCAGGCAAATAAAAGGGGGTGTGACACATCTCACTTTGCCGAATCTTGGTCGGCCGACATTACGTGGAGATGGCTGCTATTCGCGGCGCTCCTCCCATCTGTCCATGAATGACTATTGCCGTCTCATCGCAGTCGCCACCGACCATTCACCTGCTCAATTATTTCGTCCTTCTCCAGACTGCGCATGCAGTCATCAATTCGTTTTGCGCTATCCCAACCGGTCACTTGGGACAAGTTGGCCGCGGAAAATTCCTCGTCACGCAGTGCAGAAATCACCCGACCACGGCCCTGGCGGAACGAACCCTCGAACCGGCTTTGACCACTAGTGGTAGCCGCTGAGCCCTGCGCCGGATCCTCGCCACGCCCCTGCCACTTACATTCTGAAGCCACAGGACAGTCTGCGCAGGCTGGGTTCCGTTTGGAGCAAACCGCCGAACCAAAATCAAAGAGTGCCTGTGTCCATGCCCACGCCTGGCCGCGAGGAACCCAAGCATCGGCAAGCTGCTGCGCTTCGCTGCTACCCAAGGACCGCCCACTCCAACGTGCCAATACCCGACCCACATTGGTGTCGACCACGCCAACATCTTGCTCGTCGGCAAACACCTGCACGGCCCGAGCCGTGTAGGGACCCACCCCCGGCAACGTCAAGAGATCCTCCAGCCCAAGGGGTATTACTGACCCAAATTTTGCCACAACCTGCTGGGCTAGTCGATGCAAATTGACTGCTCTGCGGTTGTACCCCAGTCCCGCCCACAGCCTGACAACCTCGGCTTGGTCACCAGCAGCGCATGACTCAACCGTTGGAAATCGATCAAGGAAGGTTTGATACTTAGGAATGACCCGATCAACCTGGGTTTGTTGCAGCATGGTCTCGCTCACAACGATCGCCCACGGATCCCGTGTTTGTCGCCACGGAAGATCACGCCGATGTTCAATGCCCCAAGGCATTAGCACCGAAACAATCGCCACATTGACGGACAAAGGCGAGGACATAGCCATCATCATGGACCATCACGGCCGCCGTCACACCATCAAGTATTAAACGACCGTGCGCTACCCTTGGTCGGGATGCGAACCCTGCCCGTTGCCGCCTTCACCTCCCTTGCGCTGGTCCTGTCTCCCACGGTTGCGACGGCGCAGAATGACCCCTCCTCAATCGAGATCCGATCACCCGGCGGAGCTGGCATCATCCGCGATCCCAGTGAGGGTGTTGGTCCCCAGACCCCTGGCGATCCCGGCGGCTGGCAACAACTTACATTGTTGGCAATCCTGCTCGTTGGGCTAGCCATCATTGTTTTGTTAGTTCGCCGCCAAATCAAACAAGCTCAGCGCCTAGCCGAAGGTCGATCTTCCTAGTCAGATCGCCCTAGGTCTAAGGAATCGGATCAATTCCCACCAACAGGGGATCAATACCCAACAGGTACACCGCTTCATTAGTGCGCGCCCAGGACGCACGCAGGGAATCGGCCAACGCCGCATCTGGGTCCGCTAAGCGTTGAGCAATCGGAATGATCTCGTAGATCGACCGATCAACAAACGTCGGCGTCACCTGAGCATGGGTAGTCGCCAGGGAACCATCAAGAGCTTCCTCGACAGTGACCGTGAAAATCATGCCATCTTGTGACCCAGGTGGGCACGAGTTGCAGCTTTGAGGCGACTGGTTTGATAAGAAGTTCCCTAACCCGTACAACACAAGCTCGCCATCGATGACTTCGGCCGGTTGCACCACATGCACATGAGCGCCAATGATCAAGTCGATGTCCGGCGACGCCAACAACTCGCGCGCCTGGTCACTCTGGGTTGCGCTCGGCGACCGTTGATACTCGTTGCCCCACTGGACACTAAGGACAATCCATTCGGCTCCTCGGGCCCGAAGACCGGCTGCCTCAGTCTTGATGGCCTCGACACCCGTCACATTGACTGAGTACGGAGCAGATGACGGGACGGGAATCCCATTTGTCCCATAGGTCCACGACATGTGACCAACGGTGACGCCGCCAATCTCATAGATGGGCGGATTGGCCCGCTCCTCCTCGGACCGTGCCGTACCGGTGTGGCCTACACCAACACGATCAAACTCATCAAGGGTCTCGGAAACGCCCTGAAACCCTTTGTCAATCGCATGGTTGGACGAAACAGAGCACCCGTCCCATCCGGCAGCGGCGATCCCGTCGGCGATCTCGCGCGGTGCATTAAACACGGGGTAGCCACTAAGGGCGGTGTTGGAAGAACTGATCGGAGTTTCCTGGTGACACAACGCCAAATCGGCCACCGAAATCAGGGGGGCAACGGCCGCGAACATCGGGGTGTAGTCGTAATCGGAGGTTTCTGGAGTGCCATTGCTTCGAGCTTGTTCGATAATTCCACCGTGGGACAACAACTCACCCGTGAAGGACAACGTAATCGAGCGCAGGGGGATTTCGGTCGGAGTAGGAACGACTGTAGGCGTAGCTGTCGCCGTGGGCAACGAAGTGGGTTCCACAACTGGCGTGGGTGTCGAAACTGGTGACGTCTGGACAAGTGTCGCCTCGTCGACCGTTGAGCGGTCCAACGCAAAAAGCAACATGAGAACCACCACTCCAAGCCCCACACCCGCCATGAACAAACGTTGACCCATTACCTCTGTCTTAGCAGATGTACCGAGCATTTAGGTGGGACCCGAGCACCAAAATCCGCCTACATGGGGCCAAGAATCCACCGCAAGGATTCAGTAAAGCTCTGGAGTCAGCGGGCACGCTGGTACCCCTTCAGGCAGCAAGATCGCCGCAAACCGATCACGGTCAACAATGTGTGCTCCATGGCGCCCGTGCACCCCGGCTCGGGCGAGCAACCCGTTCCACATCTGCACCGGCAGATCCACACCGGGGGCCCCAACGGCTACCGCAGTAATCTCGGACCCCATCATCAGAACCTGGTCACCGCCGACCAACACGTTGTCGGGTCCCACGGCGAGCACCTCAACGACGGCGTCGACCGTCTGGCCAGCATTAATCATCTCGCCGACCAAGTAGTGGGCTCGTTCGTTCATTTGATCGGCCGCCATTGCTTTCACACAATCATTGGCGGCTTTGCGAGGGTCCGTTGACGTCAACATATGTGCCGCTAACCAGACCAACGGTCCAGATGTCGGCTGTCGATTAAGCAATGATCGGCACGAGATAAGCAGCGCATTCGCCTCGTTCGCAAAGGGCCACAGTGCGTCGGCGGTTTCCGCAACAAGATGGGCCTGGGCAATGCCCTCGGCCCGGGCCAGCCAACGAAGATGTTCGATCGGATGCATGTCAAAAACTAGGCGCTGGAGCCAGGTCGTCGAGCAACCGAAGTCGCAAAGCGTTAAGACTGGTGATGGTCGTGAATTCGCGAACTCGGCGACGATCAAATGGCCAATTCACCATAAAAGAGTCGACCTCACCGTCGATACACGTCGCCATCCACACCGTGCCAGGGTCGATTCCTTCCTGAGGATCGGGGCCGGCCACACCAGTGACCGCCAGCGAACAATCTGTCTTCAACAGTTCACACACCCCAACAGCCATTGCTCGCACGGCCTTCTCCGAAACGACCGGGCCATCGGGCACACCAAGTACGTCGTATTTCACGTCACTGGCGTATGGAACCACCGAACCACGAAATACCGCACTGGCACCAGCAATAGCCGTAAGCCGGGAGGCAATCAGCCCACCTGTGAGACTCTCAGCTGTGGCCAACGTGCGACCCTGGACTTTGCACAAGTCCAGAACGGCAGATTCCATCGTTTCGTCGTCGATGCCGAATATCAGGCGATCGCCGATGATCTGACGCACAACAGCTTCTTCGTCTGCCAACAACGCCGCTACTGCCGCGTCGGTGTCGGCCTTGGCGGTGAGGCGAACCTTTAACCCCTCCCACCCGCTAGCCAAAAAGGCCAACGTCACGCCGCCGGCCTCGTCTAGCCGGTCGATCTCGTCAGCCAGAACCTCGGCTAAGCCGGACTCAGACATTCCCCATGTGCGCAACGTGCGACTCTTGATCACCGAACTGACCCCAGCGCGTTCGGCGATATCGGGCAAGATACCGCCGTTGAACATTGCCATCATTTCCCATGGCACTCCCGGCACGGCATAAATGACTTTGCCGTTGGCAATGTCGCCAATTGGACAAATCAGACCCGGCGCAGTTCCGGGTTGGATGGGGTTGACCCATGCGCCCACAGGCACATCGGCCTGCCGGAGGTTGTTTTCGGGCATATCGCGTCCCCGTCGACCAAACATGCCACGAATCTTGTCTACGATTTCGTCGTCTCTCACGAGTGGCACGCCCATGATTTCGGCAATTATGTCGCGGGTAATGTCATCCTGCGTCGGACCAAGCCCTCCGCAGCAAATAACGGCATCCGAGCGACTGAGCGCTAGTTCAATAGCTGAACGAATGCGCTCGGGATTGTCACCAACTTTGGTCTGGAAGAACGAATCGATCCCCGCTAAGGCCAACTGCTCACCCAACCAAGCAGAGTTGGTGTCGACAATTTGCCCTAAGAGCAATTCGGATCCAACAGCTACTACTTCACAAATCATGCCGCGACCCTACAACCACCCCACAAACAATCCGAACCGGCAACTCGCACGAGCGCTACAGAGCGTTCGGTGG
>CAXMUI010000072.1:0-1685 GCA_964196475.1 uncultured Acidimicrobiia bacterium | reverse complement strand
CATCGGGCCGGGCCTTACCGGTGTCGACCAGTTCTTCATCCCTAATACCGCGCCTGACGAGGGCCTCTCGGCTCCCTTCAGCACTTTTATGACCTTCTTCGCTCAGTTCTTCGATCACGGTCTCGGACTGATCAACAAGGGTGGCAACGGCGTGGTTGTGATTCCGCTTAAGTCGGATGACCCACTGTTCGACGCAGGTGTCGATGGAATAGCGGGAACCGAGGATGATGGACCTAACATGATGGTTATGCCCCGGGGAACAAGAATGCCGGGAGACGATTTGGTATTGGGCACCGCAGACGATGTTTTCATCAACGCCACCACCCCGCATGTCGACCAGCAACAGACTTACGCATCGCATGCCTCGTCGCAGATTCTACTGCGTCACTATGAGATTCGGGACGGTGTGTTGCAGAACTCCGGACAACTGCTCGATGGCTTCGGTAATGACCGCGTGCTGGATACTGCGGACGATGGCGGAATGGCAACATGGGATACGGCACAGGAACAGGGCCTGATGAAGCTTGGTCTCGATCTTGACGACCTTGACGGCAACAATGTCCCGTGGATCCTGTCCGATCCCTACGGTCAATTTATTCCCGGACCGGATAGAGGCATGCCGCAGATCGTGACCGCAGTAGACGTAAACGGCGACCCGTCGGCGACGATTGAAGGCGACCTGACGACGCCGGTAGATGCCTCACTGGCTCTGCGTGTCAACCAGAGCTTCTTTCTCGACGTCGCTCATTCGGCCGCGCCTAACGGCACGCCCGATGGGGACAGCGTGATCAACGTGCGTACCGATCTCCTGAGCGGTCAGGTGACTCGCGGCGTTCGTGCATCAGCCGCGCCAGGCGAGTATGACGATGAACTGCTCGGCGCACACTTTATCTGTGGTGACGGCCGGTGTAATGAGAACATTGCGCTGACCACAATCCACACCATCTTTCACCGCGAGCACAACCGACTCAGCTATCTCACCAAGCGGGTCCTGCTGGATGCGGGTAATCTGGATAAGCTCAATGAATGGCTCGACACCCCGGTGCCGGCGCTTCCCGCCTCACTCGGACTGTCGTTCGGAGTCGCCAATGCGTCCCTCGTTAACCAGGAAGCAGCGCATACAGCCATTGACGCCCTCGGGCTTGACTGGAACGGCGAACGCATATTCCAGTCTGCCAGATTCGGCACTGAGATGCAGTACAACCGCATCGTGTTTGATGAGTTTGCTCCAACGCTCGCCGGGCTGAAAGACGCATTTGCAGGCTTTCATACCAATGTCGACCCTGGACTCTCGGCTGATTTCGCCCATTCGGTTTATCGCTTCGGGCACTCCATGCTGACCCAGACGGTCCAACGTTACGACGCGGACTTCAATAACATTGACACTGCGGTTTGTAACCCGGTGTGTGTCAGCGATGACTCCCAGTTGGGCCTGTTTGAGGCCTTCTTGAATCCACTCGCGCTGTATAATTCTGATGCAGCGGGTGTCGCGTTTCCCGCTGGACAGCCGATCACCAATGCAGAAGAGGCAACGGGCGCAATCGTCCGCGGGCTTACACGAGCCACCGGTAATGAGATCGACGAATTTGTCACCGGGGCGTTGCAGAACAACCTGGTTGGGCTGCCACTCGACCTCGGTGCCATCAACATCGCACGCGGTCGTGATGTGGGTAATCCACCTTTGA
>CAXMUI010000071.1:0-21353 GCA_964196475.1 uncultured Acidimicrobiia bacterium | reverse complement strand
AAAGGCCTGGACCTTGCCCGGGACCATGGCGCCCTTCTTGCCTGCGACAAGGAACAAGATTGTGGGGACCGCGAACGCGATGGCACAGATGAGTGCGATCTTGTTAAATCCAGCGCCCCATGCGGGCCACTCGACAACGTTCTCGATTGGGGGAAATTCTACCGCAGCGAAGTTCACCGAGTAGCTCCTTGTGAGTTGAAGAAGATGGAAATTACTTTGCTGACGAACCAGCGTCGGGCTTTAGTCCAGGGAATGCTAGCGACGCTGAGACGAAGCGCATCTCCCAAAACAATAAACCGAGGTGAGAAACGATAATTGTTAGCCCTAAAGCCACAAAATTGACCCAGTCGGCATCTTTTACCAACATGACCGCCAAGAAAATGAGCGCAAGTCGGATCAAGAAACCAAACAGGGTTGCGCCCATCATGAGCGCAAGTGAGATCTTTGAAGCGTAGGCGATAAGGGCCGCAGCCATCAGAAAATTGACGATAATGATGGCAAGACCATAGGCAACCGATGCGGCCCCATCTGTGCCCCAGATAGCGGCGCCACCAGAGATGAGGAACGGAGCCACCATTATTCCGCGCTTGGCAATGTCAAGGGCAACCTCGGCCGCCGGAGATGGACCCTCGATGCGAGCCAGCATCGGATTAGGGTCTGCCGCTGTACTCATGGGCGCTGCTCGGCGAGTTCGCGCATCTTGTGCGTGTACCGGAAATAGAGAGATGCTGTTGCACCCGACAAACCAACAATTGCGAAAACAATCGTGAAAATCGGGGTGGTACCCACAATCCGGTCAACCATGAAACCAATCAATCCAAAAATCACGGCGCCAAGAACCAACTCGTAGGAACCACTGCTGTGATTCACACTCTGCGTCAGCTCGCTTCGCTGCGAAAGATCCAATGAAAAGCCTGGCGTGGAGGGGCAAGGGGCAGGATCTCAATGGCACTCCGCCCTTGTGAATCCTTTCTCAATCTAACTTCGGGCCTAAGTGTCCGCAACCTCGTCGGACGCATCGGCTGTCAAACGCTCTGAATGTCCTTGCTGATGAAGACGGGTACGCATGCGTCGAGCCACCGGATGAAACATGGTGTACAACAACAATGCCAGCCCTGCGATGGCGATTAAGGCCAGCAGTTGGCCTTCGCCGGTGTACGTGGGATACAATACAAACGCCGACATAAGCGCTGTCCACAACCACAAAATTGCGACACTGCGGCGCTGACCTAGCCCCATGTTCATGAGGCGATGGTGGAGGTGACCTTTATCCGCTGTCGTCAGACTTGCTTTGGAGGTGGACCGTCGGATGATCGCAAACACTGTGTCAAACAAGGGCACAGCCAAAATAAACAACGGTATAAACACTGGGGCGAAGAAAAAGTACGTCTGCCCGGTGAACTCTTGAGTTGACCGACCACCGACCGACATAGTCGATGCCGCTAGCAAGAGTCCCAATAACAAGGCTCCCCCGTCGCCCATGAAAATACTGGCGGGGTGCATGTTGTACGGAAGAAAGCCAACACACGCCCCCACGGTAGCTATGGCAATGAGCGCTCCCGGATTTCCCGCCGCAAGGGCCCCCGCATCGGCTAACTCGACCGAGTAGAGGAAGAACGCAAATGAACCAATGGCCACAATGCCGCCGGCGAGGCCATCGAGTCCGTCGATCAAATTAATTGCGTTCGTGAGGACGAGTACCCACACGACCGTAAGCAGAGCCGACCAGTCCGACGACAAAACCACGACATCGAGCCAAGGGATGCGCAATATGAACAGCCCCACACCGGCAAATGACAAGACGCTTCCCGCCAGCACGATGCCAGCAATTTTGGCGGGAGCAGAAATGTCGCGCACGTCGTCGTAGAAACCCACCGCCCAAATCAGGCTGGCAGCTGCCAAAATTCCTAACGGTTCCGAGGCAGTCTCGAACACGTTGTCAAACCCGCCGAGAAATGCCGCCACCCCCATCCCAGCTACGAACCCTGCCAATAGGCCCGCTCCGCCCAAGGTCGGGGTGGGGGCCTCGTGCACGCGTCGGGCGTCGGGTTTAACAACAGCACCAATATTCCATGCGAGGTTCCGGACGAGCGGAACCACGATGGCGGAGACCGTAGTCGAGACGACGAACACAATTGCGTAGGCGCCCCATCCAGGATTCATCCGTAGCCCTTTTGCATCCCGGTCCTAATAGTCAGATCAAATCGGGGTACGGCGTAAACTTTGCACACAGTGCTTCGACATCCGCTCGAACCGATGCCAACGCAGCATCATCTTCTCGACCTCGTAATGCCCGAGCGAGCATCTCGGCGATTGTCGCCATTTCGGGAATACCCATTCCCTGGGTGGTCACCGCAGCGGTACCGACGCGGAGCCCACTGGCGACAAACGGTGACCGAGGGTCATCGGGAACCGTGTTTTTGTTGAGCGTGATCCCAGCCGTGTCGCAAGCAGCCTGGGCAATCTTGCCAGTGAGATCGGCGTCGAATGTGCGCAAATCGACCAGGTTGAGGTGATTGTCGGACCCTCCACTAACTAGACGGAAACCCTGACTTGCCAGCGCCGACGAAAAAGCCTGCGAGTTCTCAACCACGTTGGCGGCGTAGACAGCAAACGCCGGTTCTTGCGCCTCGCGAAACGCGACTGCTTTAGCAGCGATGACGTGTTCCAGAGGCCCGCCTTGCAGACCAGGGAATATCGCTTTGTTAATCGCTGCGGCGTGTTCATCGGTGGACAAGATGCAGCCACCACGTGGGCCACGGAGCGTCTTATGCGTCGTGAAGGTGACAACATCCGAGTACGGAACCGGGTTTGGGTGAACCCCCCCAGCAATGAGACCGGCAATATGCGCGGCATCAAACATCACCAAAGCGCCGACCTCGTCAGCAATCTCGCGAATGATTACTGGATCGATCTGCCGTGGATATGCGGTTGCCCCTGCGACGATCATTTTGGGACGGTGCAACTTGGCAAGATCGCGCATTTGGTCGTAATCGATACGTTCGTCGCTTGCTCCCACGCCATAACCAACAAAGTTGTAGAGGCGTCCACTGATGTTTACCGGCGACCCGTGGGTGAGGTGCCCGCCATGATCGAGGCTCATGCCTAAGACTGTGTCGCCCGGTTCGAGCAACGCCAGGTAGACCGCAACATTTGCATTAGCGCCCGAATGCGGTTGAACATTGGCCGCGTCGGCACCGAAGAGTTCGCATACCCGAGAAATCGCTAAGGCCTCAACCTCGTCAGCCACCATGTTGCCGCCGTAGTAACGTCGACCCGGGTATCCCTCGCTGTACTTGTTGGTCAACGATGACCCCGTAGCCTCCATTACCGCTGGAGAGGCAAAGTTCTCCGAGGCAATGAGTTGCAAAGTGGTATTTTGTCGGCGATCTTCGGCGTGAAGAAGATCAAACACTTCGGTATCGCGATCAGTAGACCAAACCATGGCGAGTTCCTAGAGACAAGTCGAGATTGTGACGGGCTGTCAGCGACCAGACCCTAGTCGTCGCATTGCCTGTTGCGACAGCAAAACTACGCTACGGGAGGAGATCGTCAAGCTTTTGTACGCGGGGTGTATGACGCCCTTTGGCGAATGTCGCGGCCAAAAACGCATCGAGCGCCTCTTTGGCGACCTCGGGTCCGATTAGTCGCTCGCCGAAGCAGATCACGTTGGCGTTGTTGTGCTCACGAGCGAGATGCGCCGCAGTAACGTCGGTGACCATTGCTGCTCGGACACCTGCAATCTTGTTAGCAGCAATCGAAATACCAATACCACTGCCACACACGGCCAGCCCAAGTTCGGCTTCGCCATCCGCAACGGCATGACCAACGGCCGCCCCAAAATCGGGATAATCGACGCGTTCGGCGGTGTACGTGCCCAGGTCATTGACCTCATGTCCGGTATCACGCAGGTGCGCTATGAGGGCGTTCTTCAACAAAAATCCGGCGTGATCTGATCCGGCAGCAATTCGGGTCATGACTGCATTTCCTGTTCGTAGACATCGAGCGGCACGGCAAGCAGGTCGACAAGCTTGTCAACCATGCCTTCGATCTCGGCCGCAGCGCTGCGGTAGACCTTGGCTGATTTCTGCCATGGATCAGCGACTTCCCATTTGCGGTTCGAGCCGATGTGGGGGTGCCGAGGTCGGGAGGCATCCAAACGCTTGAGCCATGACGAAAGATTCTCGCCTGCATTCGGCGGATGCTCGGTACCGCGATCGATGAATTCGGGCAGCGTGTAAATTTTCGACCGATGGTCCGGAGCAAGCCTGACGAGGTCACGCCCATGGGCAAACTCCATGCCGAGGACAAGATCAGCTTGTTCCACCAAACCAGCATTAACCAGGCGCGCCCGGTGATCTCGGATGTCTAACCGGTAGGTGTCCATGACATCGACAGCGTGGGAAGGCGATACTGAACCTTGGCCCACAAATCCGCCCGAAGCCACTCGCACGCCGCTCATGCCAAGACGGTCGACAATAAACGCCTTGGCCATAGCGGAACGGCAGATGTTCCCCGTGCAAACGACAAGAATCTTGATGGGCCGATCTTAGATGGGTTCTTGGGCAAATCTTCGGCATCTGCTCGAACCCTAAGGAACCGATTAACCGCTACGGAGCGTTCTTTGCTCGCTGTTCAAGTTGTTCCGCTGAGATCGGTCCGTGCCGAAATACCACAACATCTGGTGAGACGGCGGCGACCGTAGACGGTTGACCTGAGCGGACTCCGCCATTGACCACAAGATCAACCAAACCGAACAATCCAGCCGAAGCCGACTGCGCATCGGTGGGAGTCGGCTCACCGTGCCGATTGGCGCTGCTGGTGGCTAATGGGCCGGCATGCCGGGCAACCTCTCGCACAAAGCGGTCTTGGGGACATCGAACACCGATAGTGCCATCGACCCCTAAAACACCCATTTGCTGCTCAGCAGGAAGAACCACCGTGAGCGGTCCCGGCCAAAACTCATCAACAATTACGCGTGCCGCCTTGGTCATGTTGCCTACTTTGCTTGCTTGGTCAGCATCGGCCACCAGCACCGCAATCGCCATGGCAGCAGGCCGAGCCTTAAGCACGCGAATACGCTCAATCGCTGCGGCGTCGTCAACCCGGCAGGCCAATCCGTACACCGTGTCCGTGGGTATCACGATCACGCCGCCCGCATCGAGAACTCGCACCGCCTGCTGCAAACCCTGGTCATCGGCTAACACGGTATTTGGGGCGGATGCTGGTGCAACAGTCGACAGGTGTGTTTCGGGTCGTCGGGCGACCAAGATGCGATCGCGACCTGCGAGGTCCGCGTACGTCTCGGTATCAACAAGTCCGGCCTCGGTCGCCAGTCGAATTGCTCGCTCCAGTTGATGCGGAGCCATCTCAAGAACCACCGCTCCCCCGGGCCGAAGCCAGTCCAACGCAGCGTTAAGTACCGCTGCTACATCGGCGAGCCCTTCATCGTCGGCACGCAAGGCCATTGATGGTTCCCAATCGGCGACCTCGGCTGGTAGTTCTTCGTCACGTGAGATATACGGAGGATTCGACGCTATGACATGAAGTTCACCGCGCAGACGTTCGGGGACAGCACCGAACCAACTGCCCTGAGCCACTGTCACTCGAGTGGCAGCCCGGCCTACACCGGCCAGGTTGGCCCGCGTCACGGCCAGCGCTTCGGAGGAAACGTCGGTCAGCACAACTTGAGCGGCGCTGTGCTCGGTAACCACCGAAAGCCCAATTGCCCCGGTCCCCGTGCCCATGTCCACGACCTGTATGGGTTGGTCGTCGAGTTCTTGTCGACTGATTTCGGACAACACCACATCGACTAGGACCTCTGTCTCAGGCCGAGGGATCAAGACCCGACGATCGACCATTAGGTCAAGAGAACGGAACTGCCAATGGCCAAGAACGTATTGGATTGGCTCACCCTTGAGACGACGAGCCAACATGGCGTCATAGTGAGCCACTCCGCGCACCGTGCAGAGCGCATCTAATCCAGTGAAATAGTCGGCGTCCACGTATCCCGATGCCTCTTCGACCAGCCAACGGGCTTCGAGGTCAGGCGCCGAGACTCCAGCGGCAGCCAGATGAACAATGGCATCGTCACGAAGTTTGCGCCAGGCAATGGTGCCATCGAGATCGTCGCCGGTGGGTACGTCGCTCGTAGGTTCGACCGGCCCAGCCATGGATCAGCTATCGGTTTCGTCGCGCAACTGCCGCTCGCGAAGGTCTTGCATCATGGCATCGTTAATAGCGGTCAGGTCGCCGTTCATGATCTTGTCGAGTTTGTAGATCGTGAGACCAATGCGATGGTCGGTAACCCGATTTTCTTTGAAGTTGAAGGTACGAATCTTCTCGCCTCGGCCGCCACCACCAACCTGGGATCGTCGCGCATCAGAAAGCTCGGCGGCTTGCTTATCTTGTTCGGCTTTGAGCATGCGCGCTCGCAGGACACGCATGGCTTTGGCCCGGTTTTGGATCTGGCTCTTTTCGTCCTGCATTGCCACCATGATTCCGGTGGGCTTGTGGGTGATGCGCACGGCCGAATCGGTGGTGTTTACTGACTGACCGCCCGGGCCCGAAGAACGGTAGACGTCAATTTGTAAATCGTTTTCGTTGATGTCAACGTCGACCTCCTCAGCTTCGGGCAAGACGGTGATCGTGGCGGATGACGTATGAACTCGGCCCTGGGTTTCCGTGGCAGGTACACGTTGCACACGGTGTGTTCCCCCTTCGAAGCGCATCCGGGTCCAAACATCTTTGCCCTTAAACATGAAGGTGACGTTGTCGAAGCCGCCCATCGCGGACTCGCTGGCCGACAGACCTTCGTATTTCCAGCCCAGCGTTTTGCCCCAGGACGTGTACATGTCGTAAAGGTCGCGGGCGAAGAGGTTGGCTTCTTCGCCTCCCTCGGCACCACGGATTTCAATGATGACGTTCTTGCCATCATTCGGGTCGGTGGGCAGGAGGAGTATGCGTACTTCATCCTCAGCGCGGAGGATTGCAGCATCGAGTGTGACGATTTCCTCGCGCAAATCGTCGGCATCCTCGCCGTCGGCCTCGCCCAGCATCTCGCGAGCAACCTCGACGTCTTCGCTGGCTGCGTCGAACTTGTCCCAGACGGTGACGATTTGCTTAAGTTGGGTGTAGCGCCGACTGACTTCTTGGAATCGCTTTTGATCAGCAATGAGTTCGGGATCACCGAGACTGCTCTCCACGTCTTCAAATTCTTGACGTAGGACTGCCATTCGGGGTGCTAGTTCGCTCACCGTCCGAGGGTATCTGTTGTTACCAAGCGTCGATGTACCTGGCGGCGCGAGCAATAGGCTCGGCCGCGCTAAGAGACTGCACTATCCATGTGCGTGTCGCCGCCGGATCAATCACCGCGTCGAATTCAAGGTGGGCGGCGCTTGTGAGCGCACTCCCTCGCTCGTACATCCGAGCCACGGCGGCGTCAAAGGCCTCTCGACGTTCGGACTCGTCGTCGATAGCGTCCAGTTCCTTCTTCATTCCTAGGGCCACCGCCCCTTCGAATCCCATACCGCCAATCTCACCGGTGGGCCAGGCAACGGTTGCCACTGGAGCGTGCAAGTTTCCGCCGAGCATTGCCATCGCCCCGAGTCCGTATGCCTTCCTGACGATTACGCCGACGATTGGGACGGCGAGGTGGGCACCCGCTAAAAACAGTCGGGAGACGTGGCGCACGTTGGCCTGTTCTTCAGCGTCGGGTCCAACCATGAACCCGGGGCAGTCGCACAACGAAACCAATGGCACACCATGTGCATCACATAGCTGGAAGAACCGTGCCGCCTTGTCGGCCTCTTCGGGTCCGATTGCTCCGGCTTGATGCTGTGGATTGCTGGCGACGATGCCAACCGTTCGTCCCCCAATTTGTGCCAATCCGGTGTGAAGGGCTGGGCCGAAGTCGGGTCGGAGTTCGAACCAGGACGAGCCGTCACTTAGTGTTTTGATAATCGGGGCCATGGCGTACGTCTGACGACGGTTATGGGGCAACGCGTCCCTGAGCACGTCTTGATTGTCATTTTCACCGGCAACGGTTGTGCCAGTGAAATAGCCGAGGTATCGCTTCGCTGCCGCCACCGCTTCAGAATCGTCGGCCACGATCAGGTCAACGACACCATTGCGAGCTTGCACATCCATCGGTCCGACCTGTTCGGGAGCGAAAGTGCCGAGACCACCGCCTTCGATCATTGCCGGGCCAGCCATACCGAGGTTGGCGCTCTCGGTGGCGATGATGACATCGGCTACACCCGCAAACGCGGCGCTCCCGGCGAAACACCGTCCCGAGACAACCGCAACGATTGGTACCTTGCCGCTAAGGGCCGCAAGTCGGGCAAAGCTTGTGATTTGCAGGCCGGCAGTCATGACGTTGCCGGCATCGGGGTCATAAGGGCGCCCGCCGCCACCTTCAGGGAAGAACACCACCGGAAGGTCGTCCCTCTTGGCAACTTCGAGCAGCCGATCAATCTTGTGGTGATGCCAGTAGCCCTGGGTCCCTGCAATCACGGTGGCATCGACGGCCAGCATTGCTACGGCAACGCCATCTACTTTGCCGACGCCAGTGATGATGCCATCGGCTGCAGTTTTGGACCGCAAGTCGTCGAGATCGCGTTGCCCGCGCTGGGCAGCCACTGCTAGCCCGCCGTATTCAAGAAAGCTGTCAACATCACAAAGTTGGGAGATGTTCTCACGGGCGGTTTGTTGACCGCGTGAACGCCGCTTGGCCACGGCATCAGGGCGGGCCGCGTCGGTCCGCAGTGCATCGACCTTTTCGAGTTGAGCGAATAGAGGGTTCGTTTTGGTTACCGAACCCAAGCTCTCGTCAAACGCTTTGACCGGGTTGGCTGGGGCCGAAACCTTCGTGCTGGTGTCGATGATGATCAACGGATCGCCTACCGCAACCACCTGGCCTGGCTCTGTGTCGATACCGGAAACAACGCCATCGACCTCGGAGAGGATCGCGTGCTCCATCTTCATGACATCGACGATCGCGAGCGTGTCACCCGCGGTGATGGCATCGCCAACGTCAACAGGAACATGCATGACTGTCGCCGTCATTGGCGCAACAACCGTATGAAAGGGCATCAACGAATAGTAGACGGGCGCGCTTGCGGGCCGTCAGTACGCTCGGTTACAGGTACTTCGGGAGTTCGGCGGCAACCTCTTCGGGGGTGACCATTGGAGCAAATCGCTGGACCACATTGCCTTCGCCATCGACTAAGAACTTCTCGAAGTTCCACGTGATGTCGCTGGTTTCACCTTCGCCGGGTTGTGCGCCCTTAAGCAGGTTGTACAACGGGGCGGCCCCATCGCCGTTGACTTCGATCTTTGAGAACATGGGAAAGTTAACATCGTAATTCTCGGTAACAAAAGTCAGAACTTCAGCATCAGAGCCGGGTTCTTGGGCACCAAATTGGTTGCAAGGAAAGCCGAGGACCTGAAAGCCGTTGGTGTCGTTATGAAGCGTACGCAGACCTGCGTACTGAGGCGTAAGGCCTCAAGCGCTCGCGACATTGACGAGTAAACAGACGTCCCCACGAAACTGGTCAAAATTAACTGACTCGCCCGTGATGGAGGTCATTTCCAATTCATGAAATGCTGACATGTCTCCATCATGCCAGAACTCGACTCCAAACGATGCGTCGGGTACAGCGCGAAGGTGGTTGCCTTAACATTCCTCAGCATTAAGCGCTGACCCTACCCCACCCTCAAATCGCAGTGATTTGGGGCAGAACGCGCCGCCTGTTCAATCGACCAGCAGTGTCCACCGGGAAGTTCCCATTCGTCTCGCTCGTTACGAAGCAAAACCACCTGGTTGTCCCACATGAGCACTCCCTTGAGGGGATGGCCCACTTGTCTGCCACTAGCGTCGGCGGCTTTAGGTTGTTGCCAGTACCCGCACCGGCAACTCGCGAGGACCACGAATTTGACCAACCGACCAGCGCACATCGCCGTCAAGTTCAAAAGACGGGAACCGCTTCACAAACTCTTCGATTGCTATCCGAAGTTCGAGGCGAGCAAGGTTTGACCCGAGGCAGCGATGGATACCGAGCCCAAACGCCGCATGTCGGTTTTCTTCACGATCGACGATGAATTTGTCAGCGTCTTTGAAAAACGCCGGGTCGCGGTTCGCCGCCGGAAACGGCAGCAACACCCATTCGTCAGTCTTCATCGGGCAACCATGGAAATCGTGGTCTCTGGCAACCAAACGTGCCATCGTTACCGGAGCGTAGGCCCGCAGGAATTCCTCGAGCGCAAACAACATGACTTCGGGTTCGTCATTAAGGCGCTGTAGGTCTTCGGGATTGGTTGCAAGGTGCCATAGCGACGAGCCAATAGCACTCCAGGTGGTGTCGATGCCCGCAACGAGCAACAAGATAATGGAGCCGCGTACGTGCTCAATTTCTAGTTTGTTGCCGTCGACCTCGACGTTGAGCAGGTATGTAGTCAGATCGTCGCGGGGGTGCTCAATGTGCTCACGCACCTGCCCATCGAGGTAGGCATCAAGTTCACCAAAGGCCTCCATGCGCTCTTCGAGCGGCTCGTTGACCTGTTCGACAATGCGGTGCACAAAGGTACGAAAAATCGCTTCGTCTTCGGGAGGGAAACCAAGCATGCGAGCAATCACGTTGACCGGTATGGCCTGTGCATACTGCAGTGCGGCATCTACTACTGACTCGCCTGGTTCGATTTCACCCATCTGGTCGAGCAATGCATTGCAGAGCTCGCGTATGTCATCCTCCCATGCGGCAATTGCCTTTGGTGAAAATGGTGGCAACAGCAGACGGCGGGCCATCTGGTGAAATGGCGGGTCACTAGTAATCGGCGGCGCAGGTCCCATCGGCGGCGGGATCTGCGGCCGACCCTGACCAACGATGATTCCCTGACTAGTGAAATTTTCGGTGTCGTAGGCAACCTCGTGCACAAGTGCGTGAGTAATCGGGGCCCACATGCCGCCGTAACGATCCGAGTGCGCTACCGGACAGCCGCCCTCACGCAAGTCGGCCCAAATCTTGTGGGCGTTGGCGTTGTAGTCGGGGTCGGCATGATCGAGGTCGGTTTCCCAGTCCTTGACTGGACCGTAAATGCTGGCCATTAGGCAACGCTCGCGTCGTCATCGACAATGGTGATAGCAAACTCGGGACAATTGGCCACTGCCAGGCGAGCTTGGTCTTCTTGGCCCGGCGCCACTATGCCATCGGCGATGACCACAGCTTCGCCGTAGTCGTCGACATCAATGAGGTCGGGGGCTAACGCGTAACAACGGTTATGGCCCTGGCAAAGCTCGGAGTCAACATGTACTTTCATGAGCAAGACATTACGGCACTGACACTGTAAGTCCAGCATCGTCTACCCTTGCTCGCTATGGGTTTCTCTCGTGAAGAGCTTTTGACGTACTACGACAAGACCGTTCCCGATCTTGTCGGCCCCGACCTTCGCCTCTTAATTGTCGGTATTAATCCTGGGCTCTGGACCGCTGCCACCCAAACGCATTTCTCGTACCCTGGCAACAAGTTCTACCCTGCCCTCGACGAGGCGGGTCTGACCGATTGGTCGGTCGACCCCGCTGCCGGAATGACCGATGTTGATCGCGACATGGTCATCAGTCGCGGCATTGGCATTACCAACATGGTCGCTCGGGCCACCGCCCGCGCCGACGAACTCTCCAAAGAGGAAATGCAGGCCGGCGGGAGACAACTCGAGGACTTCGTCGCCCAGCATCACCCTGACGTTGTGGCCGTGGCCGGCTTGGGGGCATACCGAACCGCCTTTCATCGCCCAAAAGCCAAGAAGGGTGTCCAGCCCGAAGGCATTGGTGACGCGACGGTGTTTCTGCTCGGCAATCCATCCGGCCTCAATGCGCATGAAACTGTGGCCACGCTCGCCGATCAATTTCGCGACGCCGCGGCCCTCGCCGGCGTGAAGCACAACTAACCGTCACCAACTGCTACGACGCGTCGTTCCCCATCGCTGATTGCACGGCAAGACGCGAAATCCGCACCAAGTCGAATGTGGATGCATCTGCTAACGAAACCCAGGCAACCTGACCGGTCGAGCCGTTCACCTCAAGCACTTGGGGGATCCCTGGCCCTGCCTCGACGTTGAACACAATCTGTTGCACATGAATCGGAACCTCACCCTTATCTGAGGTGTAGGACACATTGAATGCGAAGGTCTCGCGCACCACACTTAACCCAGTCTCCTCGTTGAACTCGCGTTCGAGTGCCTCGTCCAACGACTCGCCCCAATCGACGCCACCACCCGGCAAACTCCACCGCCCCGCCCCAGGGAATCCCTTCGCCAACTGCACGAGGAGAATCTGGCCATCGCGAACTGCGGCACCGTACACACCTACCCGCGACCTACGCACTGCTTGTTCGGTCACCGGTTTAGAACTGACTAATCACTTCGGCAGCAAACTTTTCGTACTGCGCATAACGCCCATCGGCATTCCTGGCCAGCGTCTCCCCGAGCAGAATAAATTCGTCGAAACCATCGGCCTCGTATTGGCCAATCTGTTCGACTAACTCTGCGGGTGTACCCACAATGGCGCGACCAGGATCAGCCATCTCACGATACTTGGCAAGAGTCTCGGGATTTTCGGACATGAACACCAGCGCTTGTACAGACTTCCGCATTGACTTGGGATCGGTACCAACCTGATCACAAGCCGTAAGGAACAACTGCATTTTCTCGGCTGCGAGCGAAGGTTCGCCCCAGGTGTTCCATTCCTGGGCGAAGCGAGCAGTGGCCCGCAACATACGCGGCGACGCGGTACCAACAACAATCGGCAGTTGATCCTGGATCGGACGCGGTTGCGCAGGGGCATCAGTAAGGGAGTAGAACGCGCCGTCGAAGGTGGTCCGGTCGTTATCAAGCAGCGACCGAACGATCTCGATTGCTTCCTCGAAACGACTCACACGAGGACCGGGCGCTTCGAGATCAAATCCGTAGGCATTGTGTTCATTGATCTGCCAACCGGCACCCAAACCCAACACAAAGCGACCATTGGAAATTTGATCGATCGTCGCGGCCCGTTTCGCAAGCAACGCCGGGTGATGAATTGAGGTCGGCGAAACCAATGGACCTATGCGTACCCGTGAGGTGATAGCGGCAATGGCCGGAAGGATCGACCATGCTTCATAGACGTCGCCATCGGTGATCGACAAGTCGCCGGTATTTGGCATGTAATGGTCGGCAAACCAGGCCGTATCCCAATCGCCCTTGTCGGCGAGTTGCGCCAAAGCAGCGACTTCGGACCATTCGTATTCGTTGTGAATCCACATTGAGAACTTCATGGACCGGACCTTAGTTCGTGCCTTTGTGTCTAGACGAGAGCGTCAGCAAACTCTTTGTGGGCGCACGTTCCTGAAGCGGTCTGGGTCATGATCTCAACACCGTCGCCGGTCACGACCATGGTGTGCTCGAACTGGGCCGAGCGGCGGCCATCGGAAGTAACCGCTGTCCAGTCGTCGTCCCAAATTTCGCCAACCTGCCACTCTCCCAGATTAAGCATTGGTTCGATCGTGAAGCTCATGCCTACTTCCATCGGAAGGGTGAATCGTTTGATGTAGTAGTGCGGAATCTGCAATGAAGTATGAAACTCGGTGCCAATGCCGTGGCCAATAAAGTCCTTCACGACACCTAGTCCGTGTTTGTCCGCATGGGTTTCGATAGCCAGGCCGATGGCGTTGAATGGCGCTCCGGGTCGAACCTGATCGATAGCGAGATCCAGTGACTTGAGTGTCTCGCGAACCAGCATCTTGTTGGCGTCGGTGACGTCGCCCACCAAGATGGTGCAGGATGTGTCGCCGTGCACGCCGCCAATGTAAGAAGTGATGTCACAGTTGACCGTGTCGCCCTCTTGGAGTTTGCGACTGTCGGGAATGCCATGGCATATGACTTCGTTGATCGACGTGCAAACCGATTTCGGAAAATTCCGATAGCCCAGGGGGCTGGGGTAGGCACCATGGCGAACGTGAGCTTCGTGGGAAACTTGGTCGAGTTTCTCCGTGGTGACCCCAGGCGCTACCGCAGCGCAAACCTCGAGCAAAATTTCGGCAGCGACGGCTCCAGCCTTGCGCATTCGGACAATCTCTTCGGACGTCCGTACGGGCGACGAAATGGACATACCAGGGTCGCCACTAGGAATGTATGGCGGCCGTTCGATGCTGGACGGAACCATACGCATCGGCGATACCAGTCCGGGTTGCACAGCAGGCAGCGACGGGCCGGAGGCGTAGGTAGATTGTTCTCTCTTTCGCTTGCGCTTGGCCATTGACGTCCTCTTGTAAAGCGTGAGCAACCCAGGTTAGTGCTCCACTGTGGCCATTTGTTCTCCTCAGCCGGTTCCATCACGATGTCGGAAACTAGGCGAGCCCGAAAGCGAATTCCACCCATCGTTGGACTTGAGCATGCAAACTACGGCCATGAGCAATGCACTGCATGAGTACAACTTGACGGTCACTTGGACTGGAAACGACGGCACCGGTACCAGCAGCTACGAGGGGTACCAGCGGGACCATGAAATCAGCGCTCCGGGCCTTACAACTCTTGAGGGATCATCTGACCCTCAGTTTCGCGGTGACCCGACTCGGTGGAATCCCGAACAATTGCTGGTGGCATCGTTGTCGCAATGCCACATGCTTTGGTACCTGGGCATTGCTTCAAAAAAAGGTGTCACCGTCACGAAGTACGTCGACAATGCAACGGGCACGATGGTTACCCATCGCGATGGATCCGGCGAATTTGCCACTGTGACCCTTCGGCCATTGGTCACCATTGCCAGCGAAACCATGCAAAGTCGTGCCCTGGCCATTCATAGCGATGCCCATGCAATGTGTTTCATCGCCCGATCAATGAACTTTCCGGTTAGCCATGAGCCGACCGTAGAGGTTTCTTAGCTTTCGACTCCCCCACCGGGAAACATTGCCTGCAAACGGCGCATGCCGCCTATCCATCGTTGTCGATCCGCGCCTTTTCGCTCGGCATACTTCGCCACCTCAGGGTGCGGCAAGATCAAGAATTCTTCGTCACGCATTGCTTGCACTACACAGTCGGCCACGAACTCGGCGGAGATGAGGCCGTCGGTGCCAGCCACGCCACCACCTTCGACTCCTTCGGTCATGGGTGTCGCTACGGCTTGCGGACACAAGACCGACACCTTGACTCCCTGTTCGCCATGGGTAATCGACAGCCATTCTGCGAATGACACGGCCGCAGCCTTTGTGACGGAGTAGGGGGCAGACCCGATCTGGGACAGCAGTCCCGCGGCCGACGCGGTACTTACTAGGTAGCCATCACCACGTTCGATCATCGAAGGCAACACGGCGCGAGCGGCGTGAATGTGGGCCATTACGTTGATGTCCCAAATATTT
Source organism: uncultured Acidimicrobiia bacterium (assembly GCA_964196475.1). Classification (GTDB taxonomy): domain Bacteria; phylum Actinomycetota; class Acidimicrobiia; order Acidimicrobiales; family JAHEJN01; genus CAWKZT01. The sequence goes on along the minus strand of CAXMUI010000071.1, from coordinate 5,967 downwards.
TGCCAGTCTTTCGTAGCCACCTCAGCCCCGCCCATCGTGAGAATGCCCGCGTTTGAGAAAAAGATGTCGATGGGACCAAAACGTTCTTCGGTTTCGGCAACGACACGCTCTACTTCGTTTTGCTGACCCAGGTCGGCAACAACCGCATGTGCTCCTAGCGAATGCGCTACAACATCAAGTCGGCTCTGATCAATATCAACCAGCGTCAAACCTTTAACCCCGTTGGCATGAAATACCCGAGCTACCGCTTCGCCGATTCCCCCAGCTGCCCCAGTGATAACAGCAACCCTGCCTGCGATTTCCATTTGAACTCCTTGGGGTGACCGCCCCCATTGTGATGAGGGCTCCAGTGTGCGCGACTCGCCTGTTTTTCCCAAATCACAGTGAGTGAGGTGGTTCGCACCGTGGCTCGGCTAACTTGCACGAATGGCCGGAGGATCTTCCAAAGCAATCATCGCCGCATTCTTCGCGAATCTCGGCATCGCAATCGCCAAGATTGTTGGCTTTGTCTTCACTGGATCAGCGTCAATGCTCGCCGAAGCTGTGCATTCAGGTGCCGACACCGGTAACCAGGCCTTGCTTCTGCTCGGCGGTAAGCGGGCCCAGAAGAAGGCGACCGAGCAGCACCAGTTTGGGTTCGGACGCGAACGCTACTTCTGGGCCTTCGTGGTTGCCCTCGTTCTTTTTTCTCTCGGCGCCGGATTTGCTACTTTTGAAGGCATCAGCAAGATCCGCAACCCCCACGAGTTGGAAGGGCTTTGGTGGGCGGTGGGCATCTTGATCTTCGCTATTTTGCTCGAGGGTCGTTCATTTCTGGTGGCGGTACAAGAGTCCAACAAGGTCCGCGGCAAAGCGAGTTGGAGCACCTTCATCCGCCGGTCTCGCAGTCCTGAACTTCCCGTGGTACTTCTCGAAGACTTCGGCGCCATCATTGGCCTGTTTATTGCGTTGGGCGCGGTGCTGATCTCGGAAATTACCAACAACCCGATCTGGGATGGAATCGGCACGCTGGCCATCGGCATCTTGCTCGGAATCATCGCCATCGTGTTAGCCATCGAGATGAAGAGCCTCCTCATAGGTGAGGGCGCCACCCGCGACCACTACGAAAAAGTGCGCTCGGCTATCTTGGGCACCGACCATGTCCGCAGCCTCATTAACATGCGCACACTGCACCTCGGACCCGACGAACTACTGGTTGTCGCCAAGGTAGATTTCAACGCTGGCCTAACGGTGCCTCAGGTTGCCGACGTCATAGATTCTGCCGAGAAAGCTATTCGGCATGCCGTCCCTATTGCTCGCCTGGTTTACCTCGAACCCGACCTGTACGAAGCCGAACACGTGGAGCGCGTGGATCACGCGGTCGACGGTGAAGACGTTCACTAGAACCAGCAGTTCTAGAGTCAGGCGCACACAGTCCTAGACTTATGCGCATGTACCGCGCCTTAGTCCTCAATAAGATCGACGAAACCTTCTCGGTCGAAATCTCCGACCTCGCCGACGACACGTTGCCCGAGGGTGATGTCACCGTCGAAATCGAGTACTCCACGCTCAACTACAAGGACGGTCTCGCCATCACCGATTCATCCCCGGTTGTACGCATGTGGCCCATGGTTCCAGGAATTGACTTGGCCGGAACAGTTTCGGCGTCAGAAAACGAGGCGTTCTCGGTCGGTGACCGTGTGGCCGTCAACGGCTGGGACTTTGGCGAGAAGCGCTGGGGTGGCCTGGCAACACGCACACGTTTGCCCGCCAGCACGTTGACCAAACTTCCCGACTCCATCAGTACCCGAGACGCAATGGCAATTGGGACTGCTGGATACACATCCATGCTTTGTGTCCTGGCCTTGGAAGACCACAGCGTTACGCCGGAAAGCGGCCCAATCGCCGTTACCGGTGCATCAGGTGGTGTCGGCAGCATCGCCATCAGTTTGCTCAGCGGACTCGGCTATGAAGTTCATGCCGTTACAGGTCGTGTCGAGGAACAGGGTGACTACCTTCGCAGTCTCGGCGCTTCGGATTTGGTTGAGCGCTCATCGCTAAGTGAGCCAGGCCGCCCATTTGCCCGGGCCACCTGGGGCGGTGCCGTAGACGCCGCCGGCGGCAACATATTAGCCAACCTGTTGTCCCAAACAAAGCCTTATGGTTGCATTGCGGCCTGTGGCTTGGCGGCCAGCATGGACCTTCCCGCATCAGTAGCGCCATTTATTTTGCGCGGTATTACTTTGCAAGGTATCGATTCGGTCCACATGCCGAGCGCCAAGCGCGATCAGGCCTGGAACCGCTTGGCTGCGGATCTCGATCGAGACGCATTGTCCACCATGGTCACCGAAATTGGCCTCAACGAAGTTGTCGATATGGCCGCCAAATTCGTGGATGGCACGGCCAAAGGCCGCATCGTCGTCAACGTCAACAACTAGGCGTCTTCTTTGCGGCTACCGTCGGGCACGTGAGCCAAGAGAAAAATACCCCGCAGGCCGATCTAGCAGCCCTACTAACGAACCCTGAAGCGCTACGCGTGCTCGCGTTTGGTGCACGTACGGTCACCAAGATTGTTGAGACCGCCGGCCCCATCGCCAAGGTTGCGGTATCCATGACACCTGGCTTGAGCGACCTTTCTAAGTCGGCCGACTTGGCCTCCGATGTCCCCGATTTCGACGCCGATCTCGCCGAAGACGATGCCCTAGACCCCACCGATAGCACGACAGGATCACCCGTTCCGCCGGGCACGATGTTGGTGCCCGTTGAGGCATGGAATCGCATACTCGACCAACTCGGAAACCTGCACGAAGCTGGTCAATCACTGGCCGAAGCCCGCGAACGAGCCGCCCGGGCCGAAGCCGTTGCCGAATTTCAGATCGAACGCCGAGAGATTGCCGAGCTTTCGGCGAGTGAGGCGGCCACCGACGTAGCCCGCCAGAAGACCGCCGAGTCTTCCGCCCGCCAGTCAGAAGCAACCGCCCTTGCCGCCGCCGCATTGGCAGAGCAACAGCGTCTGGCTGCCGAAACCGAAACCATTCGCATCACCAACGAGTTGGCCGCACGGGACCTCCAAGCAGAAGAACTAGCGGCTGCAGCAACGCAAGCCGCCGAGGTTGAAGCAGCGAAACCCACTGGCTGGTTTCGCAGATGGCTCAATTCCTAGCCCCTACGGGTAGTACGATCGCCACATGTCTGATATAGCAACGAAAGCTCCCCGCTGGACCCACCAGTGGAAAGAGCTTTACGAGGAAGTAATCGACACTGGTTTGTGTACCGGTTGTGCTGGTTGTGTCATTGCATGCCCCCACGATGTCATCGGGTACAAACATGAACCGGGCCAGTACAAACCCTTTCATATAGAGGAAGAACTTGGCCTAACTGACTGCGGACATGGCCAGAAGGGTTGCACGTCGTGCACCCGGTCTTGCCCTCGCTTTCGCGATTGGGAATCAGTCGCCGACGAACACCTGCACGGCCGCAGTCGCACCGACGATGAACCAGCTGGTATCTACCGTGACATTTTGCTGGTCAAGGCGAGCGATGACTTTGTGTACGAGACGGGCCAAGACGGCGGGCTCGTGTCGGCCATCCTCATTTGGTGCCTAGAAAACGACATCGTCGACGGCGCCCTTACGTCGTATCTCGAAGATGGCGACGGCGGCGGCTGGAAAGCCATCCCCGGTCTCGCCACCAACCGCGAAGAAGTTCTCAAGGGTGCCGGTAGTCGCTACACCTACGCCGCTAACACGTTGGCCATCGACGAGGCCAAGGAGCGCGGCATTCAGCGTCTCGCTCAGGTCGGCATGAGTTGCCAAACATCCGTTGCCCCCGTCATGTGGCACCGGCGAGTTGGCAAGATTAGTAAGCCAATCCAACTCATCATTGGGTTGCTGTGCTCCAAGAGCTTCGACGACTCACTGTTCGAAGAACTCTTCGAAATGAAGTACGGCATCCAACGCCAAGACATCAAAAAGATGAACATCAAGGGCGTGTTCCAGATCTGGATGAACAACGGCGACTACCACGAGATCAATCTCAAGGAATGCCACGCCTGGACGCGCGAAGGCTGCACCCACTGCCCCGATTTTGCCGCCGAACACGCCGACATCTCCACCGGTGGTATCGGCAACGAAACCGACTGGACGCTTACTGTCGTGCGCACCGAACTTGGTCAGGCAATTATTCAGGCCATGATGGCCGACGGCGTCATTGAAACCCGCCCCGGCGATGACGATCCGGCCGCGATCGCCTTAATGAACCGACTCGCCGCCAACTCGCGCAAACGCTGGCCCAAGTGGGCCAACCAAGAAGCCGCCGTCGCTATTAGCTAAGGCAGAACCGGCATTGCTTACAGCGAATCGCGCAGGCAGTCTGCAAAGATTGAAGAAATTGACTCCGGGAACGCCGTATTGGGGTCGTCACGGAGACTGTCATCGAACTCTTTGAACGTGTCGTACGGAACCGTATCGACCAGACCCTTATAGCTGCATTCACAAATTGCAGGTAGCTCGGCGGGGTCATTTGACGCCTCACCTTGCGTGGTGCAGGCCTCGATGAAGTTGGAGCGCACAGCCTCGTCGTAATCGTTTGGTGCCCCTGATCCGGCGCAGGCCGAAACAACGAGAACGAACGGAATGAGGGCTAAGGCCAAACGCTTCTTCACGAGGTATGAGGCTAATAGCCTGACGGGCGTTTACCCCATCAGCTTCAAATCAATGGTGGCAGACTCCGACCTCCACCACGGTAGATTGGTCACGTGGCCGCGAAGAAGAAGTCTCATCCGAAGCCAACCACCGTGCTCTTTGTACGACATGGCAAGACCCCCACTACCGGCGCTGTCCTGCCCGGACGAGCCAAAGGTCTGCACCTGGCCGATGAAGGTGTGGACCAAGCCGTGGTGGCGGGCCAACGTATCGCTGGCGCAGGCAAGGTTGCCGCGGTATATGCCTCACCCATGGAGCGCACCAAAGAGACGGCTGCACCGATTGCCAAGGCACTGGGTCTGCGAGTGCGGACCGCCAAGGGTCTTGTCGAATGCGACTTTGGCAAGTGGACGGGGCGAAAACTTAGTGACTTGCGCAAACTGCCCGAGTGGGCCACTGTCCAAAGCAACCCGACCGGTTTCCGATTCCCAGGCGGAGAGTCGTTTCCCGAAATGCAGACGCGTATGACCGGCCAAGTCCGTGACCTCGTCGCGGCTCATCCCGGCGAGACCATCGTCGCCGTGTCCCATGCCGACACGATCAAGGCCGCCCTCGCCGACGCACTGGGCACCCACCTCGACCTCTTTCAACGCATCGTGGTTAACCCGTGCTCGATCAGCGTCGTCATGTACACCGCCACCGGTCCAATCGTCTTGGCTCAGAACTCCACCGGCGATCTAGCGGAACTCATGCCCGCATGACGTCTCGATCTTTCGACATCAAGAATGTCACCCGCTTTGCCGCTGGCACCATAGGGCCACGGGGCGAGCGGGTTTTCTACCTGCAGGTGAGCGGTGACAGTAAAGTCATGAGCCTTCGCATGGAGAAAGGCCAAGTAATCGAACTCGCCAACCAACTGGGCGTTTTGCTGGATGGCCTCCCTAACGACGACACGCCTGTTGACGATGACATGGCATTGGTTGAACCCGTCGTCGCCGATTGGGTCGTCGACGTGATGTTGGTCAGCTTCGACCCCGACACCGAGCAGTTTGTTATCCGGGCTGAAGAACATCTGCAGATCAACGACCCCGACCTCACGGTTGAGGACATAACGGCCATGGATGCCGCCGAGGCCAAGTTCCGCGTCAGCCGAGCCCAAGTAGCAGCGTTTATTCGCTGTGTTCGCGATCTCGCCTCGGCCGGTCGCCCACCGTGTCCCTTTTGCGGCGCACCCCTGAACAGCGCCGACTGGTGCTCTTGCTACAACTAGATGACTGACCCCGACGATTCATCGTCTCCATTTCGCGAGCGCGCACCGCTGTCGATTGAAGATGGCCTGGCACTC
>CAXMUI010000070.1:0-8915 GCA_964196475.1 uncultured Acidimicrobiia bacterium | reverse complement strand
GACAACCAACCCAAGGCCTCCAGCCACGGCCAGCCATTCCCACGAAAGCTCCTCGGTATAGAAGAAGGCAATGACCAAGATGGCACCGATGTCATCGACTATGGCGAGCGAAAGGAGGAAGACCCGCAGGGTGCGTGGGATGCGCGGTCCCAGTAAGGACATGACACCAACGGCGAAGGCAATGTCGGTGGCCATGGGAATTCCCCAGCCATCAGCGCCAGCGCCGCCTTTGTTAAACACGTAATAGATGGTTGCGGGGACAACCATTCCGCCGAGCGCAGCAATAGCAGGAAGTGCAGCGTCGCGGGGTTTACGCAGTTGACCCACAACCAGTTCACGTTTGATTTCTAAGCCAACAACAAAGAAGAAAATCGCCATGAGCGCATCGTTGACAAACTCTTCAAGAGTGAAATGCTCAAGTCCCGCTTTGGTGAACACATCGATGTTGCCGACGTGGAGACTGAGTTCGCTTTCCCACAGTGCATGATAGCTGTGGTCCCACGGCGAATTAGCCCAGATAAGCGCCACTGCCGTGGCCAACAGCAAAACGATCCCGCCGGACGCCTCCACACTCATAAAGCGATTGATGGGCCGCCCAACACGGCGCGCCAACAGGCGATCAGACCCCAACCAGGTCGCATCGGAATACGTCTTATCAGCAGCCATAAGGCCAACACGATATCTCTGAAAGGCCCGCAACCGTGACACCCAGCGCCACTAGCCGCAGGTATTTAAGCAGAGCGGTGTGTTAGCTGAAGTAGCGGATTTCGCCGTCGCTCGCCTCAACAATGGAAATCAAGGCGTCGTGCAACAACGCATGCAACTCTTCGAAACGATCGATCTCGGGATCCATATCGGTGGACGACTGCGGTCCATCGGTGGAGTTCTCGTCGAGATCTTCGAGCGTGGCAAAAGCGTTGTCCCAGTCGACCGAATCGGCCTTCTGACTTAAATACATACTGGGGGCTTGAATGAGCGCACGATTGAGATCATTCACCAATGAAACAACGACATCGGTAGCCGTCAACACGCCGGGCGTGGCAATGAGATTGAGCGCTTGCAGTTTACGCATTGCCATCGCCGCAATCATGGTTGGCTCGCCCAACTCAATGACCGCCGAATCGATCTCGCTGAGATCCAAAACAATCTCAGGTGGCATGTCGAACCAACTACGCAGCAAATTAAACAGATCAGCCGTGATGCTGTGCAGCGCCAGTACCTCGTCGGGTTTTGGCAGGGCTTCGATTTCGTACTCTTCGTCGTCAAAGTCGTCAGGCATCGGTCATCTCTCGTGCAGGGTGGCGGTTAGGGCCGGGATGTGGGGGCGGTGTAGACCACAAGCCGAACCGACGTGCCTTCGCTGTCGGACACGATCTCGTGTTCGTCAGCCAGGATACGGATTAACGACAAGCCTAATCCACGCTCGTACTCAAGACGCTTGGGGTCAGTCACCGGCGGATGGGGAATCAGATCGCCGTGATCAAAACCTTCGCCATGATCAGTGACCTCGACCTCGACTTGATCCTCACGCAAATCGCAGCGGATGGTAACCCGTTCACTACTGCCCATGTTGACGTGAGACTCGATGGCATTGGTAGTGGCTTCAGAGACGGCTAAACGAAGATCTTCGATCCGGCTGTCCTTGAGTCGAGGGTCAAGGCCGGCGGCAGCTGACACGACCGCTCGCACCATTGACAAATATTCCGGCTCGGCCGGGATTTCGAGTTCGACGGCCCAATCCGTCATCAGCGGCCCGATTCGCCTGGATAAGCGGCCGGCGCAGTGGCACTCGCTGCATCGATATCAGGGAATACTGCGAAGACCTGATCGAGTCGGGTGATCTCGAACAACGCTAGTAACCGTTCGTCGTTTGTAACAACACGGAGATCGCCATCATTGGTACGCAGGCGCTTAACCGCGGCAACAATTACACCAAGTCCTGTCGAGTCACAAAACCCGATGTTGGACAGGTCGAGGACCAACGCGCGCACACCATCACTGACCAAGGCGACTACTCGCTGTCGTAACTGCGGCGCCGATGCCATGTCGATTTCACCCGCAACCTGCAGAACTACCCACTCGCCACGGTCCAGGGTTCGCATCGGTAACGGCATCCGACAAACCTACCCGACCGCGCACACCGACACCGAACGCCACCCGCTGCACCCCACAAAATGTCTCAGCCATGTCGTAGGGTGAGCCGATGGCGCTCGTCAAACCCACCGCACCTGATGATCAGGTCATCGGTCGGCGCGAAGTGCCCAATAAGTTGCAATCCATTTATGGCAATGCCACCGACGAACTGTTAGCTCACCTCATCGAGGATGGGCGGGTAATCCACGTACAGAACCTCCCGGCGCGGGCCGAATGCTTTGGCGAACTCACTCTCCCCCTGCGACTCGATGTGGCGAAGCAACTTGGTATCCAGCAGTTCTGGAATCACCAGGCCGAAGCCATCGATCTCGCTCGCGCTGGCGAAAACATAGTGATCGCCACCAGTACCGCTTCGGGAAAGTCGCTTTGTTATCAAGCCGCTATCGCCGACGCCGTGGCCGATCCCAACCACATCGCCACTGCCCTGGCGTTCTTCCCCACCAAAGCACTCGCACAAGACCAACTGCGGTCCTTATCCAACATGAAACTGCCGATGATGGTGCCCACCACCTACGACGGCGACAGCAGCCAAGAACATCGGGCCTGGGCCCGAACAAATGCCAACGTCATCCTGACCAATCCCGAAATGGTCCATAGTGGAATGTTGCCCAACCATCGGCGCTGGGCCCCATTTCTGCGGCGACTTCGCTACGTCGTCATCGACGAACTTCACGTGTTTCGAGGAGTGTTCGGTACCCACATGTCGCACGTGTTGCGAAGACTGCTTCGCCTGTGTGAGTTCTATGGGGCCGCGCCCACGTTCATTTTCACCTCTGCCACAATCGGCGACCCTGCTCGACTGGCTTCCGATCTTTGTTCGCAGCCGGTTTCCGCCATTTCCGATGACGGCTCCCCATCAGGTAGTCGAAAATTTGCCTTGCTCAACCCACCCATCGTCGACATCGACACCGGGGCCCGCACGTCAACCAATGCGGAAACTTCATCGGTGTTGGCCTCACTGTTAAAGAGCGATCACCGCGTCATTGCATTCTGCGGCAGCCGCAAGGGCACCGAACTTATCGCCCGCGACCTGCGTCGATCTGTAACGGGTCTGCCCGACGAAGCCGTGCGCTCCTACCGAGGCGGCTACCTCCCCTACGAGCGACGCCAGATCGAAGACGATCTCGCTTCAGGCAAGGTACGGGCCGTCATTGCTACCTCGGCTCTTGAACTCGGGGTAGATATTGGTGACCTTGATGCCTGTGTACTCAACGGCTTTCCCGGAACTATTGCTTCCATGTGGCAACAGGCTGGCCGAGCGGGGCGCCGCCAACAAAACAGCCTCGCAGTGCTCGTGGCCGGAACCGATCAGCTTGACCAATGGCTCATGGCCCATCCAACCGAACTGTTCACTCGGCCACCCGAGCGGGCCGTAATCAACCCATCGAATCCTCACATAATCGACCCACACTTAGCGTGCGCGGCCCACGAATTGCCCTTGGCTTTCGATGACTACCGGTGGTGGGGTGACAATCTCGATGAAGCCGTCGGACGTCTCGCAGCAAGCAAAAAGGTTCGCATTCGCCAAACACCCGAGGGCCCGCTTGCGGTGTGGGACGGCCGCGGCTGGCCATCCCGCGGCGTCGGTCTCCGCAGCGGATCGAGTGCCGAGTACTCCATCCGCCTCCGCGACGGCACATTGGTAGGCACTGTCGACGAAGCCCGAGCGTTCGACTCAGTGCACCCGGGCGCGATTTACCTGCACCGCGGGGATACCTACCGAGTGATCGATCTCGACACCAGTCGCCACATCGCCACCGTCGAAGAAACCGACAATACCGAGTACACCCAGCCCCGTTCGGCCGTCGACATAGAAATTTCCACGATCGACGACACCCGATCCGTTGGTCAGGCCACATTGCATCTGGGCTCGCTCGAAGTCACCACCACCATGACTGGTTACCAACGTCGTCTGGTTCGGTCTCGCAAGATCGTCGCCAACGTGCCGCTCGACCTGCCACCGCAACGACTTGTCACACGCGGCTTTTGGTACACAATCGACTACGACATCATCGATGACGCGGCGATCACCGACGAAACCCTCCCCGGCACATTGCATGCCATCGAACATGCCGCCATTGCGATGATGCCGTTGTTTGCCATCTGTGATCGCTGGGATGTCGGCGGCGTCTCCACCGCTTTGCAAGCCGATACCCAACTGCCTTCGATCTTCATTTACGACGGCTACAGCGGTGGCGCGGGCATCGCCGAGTTGGGCTTCGAGGCCGCCGACCGCCACCTTCAGGCCACCCTCGAACTCCTCCAAGCGTGCGGCTGCGCCATCGGTTGCCCTAGTTGTGTGCAGTCTCCGAAGTGCGGCAACGGCAACGACCCCCTTGACAAAGTCGGGGCCATAGCCCTGTTAACCGAAATCCTTCGCTAGTTTCCGGCACTTCCCTCAGACGTCGCAGAGGTTTCGTCCACTATGGTCGCACCTATGGCCCATGAAACGAGCGGCTACTCGTTAGACGATGATCTAGCCGAGCTCCGCGTCATCTCCGAGAGTCTGACCACCGGTACCGACGCGATCGAACGGGAAGACCTCTTGGCCCGACAAGCCGAGCTCCGCCTTCGGTGGGCACCAAAGTTAACTGACCTAACCACTCCCCAACTCATCGAGCGAAAACAGCAGCTGAGAATAAGACTGAAGGAAGCAGCCCGCGGCAAATTTGATACCGCCGGCACAGGTGGCAGTGAACGAGGTGGAGGGTTCGACCCTGTTCAGACGCTCAAACACAACCGCAAGATTGACGAACAAAACGGCCGCGCCGAACTAGAAGCCGATCTGGCCCAGGTGCAAGAAGTTCTCGACGGTCGAAAACCCATTTAGCTCACTAGTTCGTTTGGCGGTATCGAGATCGACCGCATGACGCTGTCGCATGTTGCGTCACATACCCATCACTCCACTCGCATTGTTATTTGCGCTTGCAAAACGACGTCGCTGATGGCGGCTCCCACCACAGGCACCTCGGTTGGGTCTCGGTAACGAACGGTGACGGTTACGAGCGACCCCGGAGCCAGCGGACCATCGATCAGCACCTCTAGGCGGCCCACATCCAACGCAGATGCCCTGGCCGCCGCCTCGGTGACCCCGGTTGCGTCACCGGTGACCGCCACCATGCGGGCCACTTCGCGGGCCGCATGAACGACTTGCACCTGCCGGAAACTCACAATGCCTACCTGGACGACGGCCAGGGAAATCGCCATGATGACGGGCAACAACAGAGCGAGTTCGACCGTCGCCTGACCGCGACCATTGACCTGGCCGCGGGCTGAACTCACGTCACTAAGCCAATGAGGGACTCAAAGACAGCATCAAATAGACGCCCAACCTGATTGGAGCTAGATGCCCAGGCCACCACCATCATGGCGATAGTTCCCGCCCCGAGAAGTACGAGCGCATACTCAGCCGTGGACTGTCCTCGCTCAAAACGCGACTTGCTCGACCTGGACGGTAGTGACGGTAGAGGATGAAGAATCTTTGACATAAATGAGCCTCCCGACTCGAATGGCCGGGGTCGCAACCTGTGCACCCGGCTTGAAATGTTTGGGAGGGGAAGCAAATAACTAAGTGGTAAGTGATTGGAACGATCCGGCGACCAACGGCACCACGGTGAGCAAACCGAATGCCGGCAAGATGCAGGTGACCAGCGGGAACAACAACCTGACCGGCACTCGACGGGCGGCCACCTCAGCGCGCCGTTGACGATCCCGGCGTGCTTCGACTGCGATCTGTTCGATGATGCCGCCCGGATTAGTGCCATCGAGCATGTCAAGGAGCAACCGAATCAGACGACGAACAGGATCACCAAGGTCGTCGAGCACACCATGTAATGCCTCGGACCACCGCAGACCCGTATCCACCTGATCTACGGCGGTACGGACTGACTCTGCCACGAGCCCATGGCCCACATCGGCCACCGCCCGGGCGGCCAACGGGACCGTTAAACCAGCGGAGAACGACAAGGCAAACAGGTCCACCACGTCCGGCAACTCGCGCACCACCGCTTGTCGTTGTTTTTGTTCAACCAATCGCATCTGGCGGAGGGGTTGCCACCATGCACCAAGACCCGCGACGGCGGCCAGCGGAGGCCAGACCAACGCCAGTGACATCGATAGCACGACTCCGCCAACCTGATCTTGGCGAACCAAGTTGTCGGCCCATTGGCGCTGCCGCAACAACACCGCACCCACGGCGCGCCGAAGCGAGCGTTTCGTTCGAACCTGTTCGGCCACCAATCGCCGAACCCGTCGCGGGCGAAACCGCACCAGGCCCCAGACAATCACGGCCATCCACAACGCTATGATCACCATTGAATGGACCGCACAATCTTGCGCATCCACCACAACCCAAGGGCATCGAAGCCGACCCCGGCCAAGACGCAAGTTCGACCCAACGGTGAGTCAACCAAGAACCGTGTCGAGGCAGGATCGGACAGGGCGGTGATGGCCACGAAGCCAACCGGCATCAACGCAATGACAATCGCCGAGAGTTGTGCTTGCGCCGCCAAAGCATGAACCTCGGACGCAACCGACGCACGATCACGGACAGTAGCGGCAACCTGTTCAACCGCCGATGCCACTGAGCCGCCTGCCTTCACGCTCAACTGCAACGAACCGGCTACGAGATCAACGACTGGTTCGTCCGCTTCTTTCCGCCATCGATCGATGGCCATGGCCAGCGATGTCCCCATCGCCAGATCATCGTTGAGCGCATCCAGTTGCTTGCCGAGCAAACCGGCGGCGTTCGTCTGCTCCAGTGCCTGTCGAAGCGAGGACCCCAACCGTAAGTGCCTGGCCACACTGTCTAGAACAGCGGGAAGTTCGTGGGTGATCGATGGTGGACGCCGAAATGGATTGGTCCACCCTGGTGGCGTCATTGGTGGCGCACCGTCGATCGATGACCGCTCGACAAAACTACCAGTGAGTTGTTCGGTCTCATGACTGGTCAATAGCAGCGCCTGGCGAGCACAGGCGACAAAACTGCAGCCCAACAACGTCACCAAAGCCCCGCCCCACAGGGCGCTCACAGTTGCACCGTCTCGGCTCGTTGTGAGCCACCGACGACTCGACTCACCTCGGTTATCTGCCGTGACCCATCCGGGCAACGATCAACCTGGATGACTAAGCCGACGGCGCTATCAATCTGTTCCCGGACCGCAGCAAGGGGCAACCCAGAATCTTCCAGCATTACCAATGTCTCCAGCCGTCGTAGTGCATCAACGGGCGAATTGGCGTGCAGCGTGGTCATCGAACCCTCGTGTCCGGTGTTCATGGCCTGCAACATGTCGAACGCCTCGCCACCGCGACACTCCCCCACGATGATTCGATCTGGTCGCATGCGTAGCGCGTTGCGCACCAGGGCCCGTGTCGTCACCTCAACGCCCGGCTGTGATTCCAGCCGCACCACATGATCGCCAGGTAACCGCAGTTCAGCTGCATCTTCGATCGTGACGATCCGCTCGTGAGGCGGAACGAACTTTGCCAGTGCGTTCAACAACGTGGTCTTGCCTGAACCGGTCCCGCCGCTGATGATCATGCTGACCCGATTGGCAACCGCCTCACGAAGAAAAGCCTCAGTGGGCTCAGCGCAAAACTCTGCCAGCGCAATACAGCGAACGGCAAAGCGACGGATGGTCAGACACGGTCCGTCAATGGCCACCGGAGCAACGATGGCGTTTACCCGAGAGCCGTCGGGCAACCGGGCATCCACAACCGGTGACGAGCGATCAATGGATCGCCCCAACGGTGCCACGATGCGTTCGATCAGGTGACTGGCCGTTTCTGGATCGATCGTGATGTCGGTCAATTCGACCGCACCGAAGCGCTCCACCCACACGCGACCATCACCATTCAACATGATGTCGCTCACCCCGTCCTCGGCCACCAATGGCGCCAGGGGGCCTAGCCCCGTCACTCGTGCCACGACCAACGTGACGATGTCGTCCACATCGGCAGTTTTAAGTAGTGGTCGGACCTCTCGTACCGCCGCTCGCACTCGTTCATCCAGAGTCGCCATTCCGCCGGGACTCGATTTCACGATCCGCAACACATCCGCAATGATGCTCATCGAACGAACGCCTCTATCGCTCGAGACAGCGACCGAGGCACCCGATTCGTTAGCAATCCAGCATCAACCAGTCGGGCGACGGCTGGTTCGACCTCAATCTCCACCACAACCGGCACACCGATTACTGCCTCGACGTCACGACGGGTGAGAGAACGACCCGGCTCGCTCACTAATACCACCCCGGTGGGCTCGGCAGGTAGGTCCTGGCAGCGACGCAAACCTAAGTAACACGAGCGCACCACCAGCAGCGACGACGAGGCGGCAGCGGTCAGTTGGGTTATCACCGGCGCTGAGGCATTACCGACGTCAACAATGACTGGCCGCTTGGTCATCTCCAGTTCGCGACCCCGTGAAGCTAAATGGTCCAAGCAAAGCTCCCCCGCCCCTGCGCCTATGACATGCAACCCCGAGCCAACTTGGGTCGCCAACCGGGCCAAGGCGTCTGGAGGGGGGTCCTCGGTGCAAGTCCATTCCGCGAACCCGGGCGTCGGACGAACCGATTCACCCAGCGCCATAGCGAGATCGTCATCTAACCCGATCGCTACAGCACCTTCAGGTGACCTACGGGCATGGCCGAGTGCCAACAACGCCGAAACCACGGTGGATCCAACGCCACCCTTAACTGACCAACAAACAGTGAGCACACGCGCTCCTCATATGGAGAGGCGGGGAAGTGCTTCGGGGAGAAGTG
>CAXMUI010000069.1:0-2302 GCA_964196475.1 uncultured Acidimicrobiia bacterium | reverse complement strand
CGTCGACTCAGGCGTCTCCATGCGCAACCTTGCGAAATACCATGAGGCGCTCGAGGAAGCCGGATATTGGCCCGCCGAACTCACCCATCCCACCTACCGCAGTTTCTGGAAGACGCTGGTGAGCTAGCCGTTCCAGCGGCGGAGGTCAGCACAGTTTCGACCTATTTCGCCAGCATCGAGGCCGTAGCCGACGACGAAGGAAGGTGGGATCTCGAAGCCAACGTATTTGAGATCGAGGTTGGGAACCTGACGCCCCTCACGAATGAGCAGCGCACACACTTCGAAGCTCGCGGGGTTACGCGCCTCGAGGGTGCGGCGCAGGTAGTTGAGCGTAAGCCCGCTGTCGATGATGTCTTCGATCACTATGACATCTCGACCCGCAAGCTCGATGTCGAGATCCTTGACAATACGAACAATTCCCGACGTCTTCGTGGAACTGCCGTAGGACGACACCGCCATGAAATCGATTTCGACTGACAGCTCAATAGACCGCATGACATCAGCCATGAAGACAAACGCACCCTTGAGAACACCCAAGAGCAGCGGCGACTTACCAGCGTAATCCTTGGTAATTTGTGCGCCAAGTTCGGCTACCCGAGCTTGGATTACTTCAGCGGACAACAAGACATCGCCAATTCGAGGATCGTTCACGGCCGAAACCTTACCTGGTCATTTGGCGCGCACAATACGGAGTCGGTTTTGGGTACGGGCAACACGGTGCCCACCGGTGACCTCGGTGGCCATAATCTCATTGTTTACGACCTGCAATACCCGTTTAATCGATGCTGCATCGACCGGATGCTCATCGCCGGTGGAATCGCGAATCCAGTGTCGTAGCGCCACCGCCGCAACTTCGGGGTGAAGCGCACGCAACACCGTGGCATCGATCACATCAACGCCGTCAGCCAAATGTTCCATCAAGTCTGCAACCGAGCGCATACGGTCTGCCTGCCGGGCCAACACCGGCACAACATCACGATCGGCGATTTCGTTCATCAACGGCAGGAGTTCATGACGAACCCGAACTCGCGTATAGACGGGATCATTGTTCATCGGGTCGTCAACCGTCGGCAGATCGAGCGCTTTGCATAGCGCAACGGTGTCAGATCGACGCAGATCGAGGAGAGGTCGTCGATCCCGACGCATTGCCGCCAATCCGTCAACACCTGAACCGCGCAACATGTTGAGCAGCACGGTCTCTGCCTGATCATCAGCCGTGTGACCGGTAAGCACGTCGGCGGGGAGGACGCTGTAGCGAGCGGTTCGAGCGCGCGCCTCTAGGTTGGGTCCAACAGCGACATCAACCTTTAGCGATCGAAACGACGCACCGAACCGTGCGGCCGCCGCCGCTACCACGTCGGACTCTGAAGCAGATTCCTTGCGAAGACCGTGGTCGACATGGATGGCCGTGACCTGACAACCGGCCTCGACCGCCAACACAAGCAGACTGAGTGAATCAGCTCCACCGGAAACGGCACACGCGACTGGTGTCCCTGCGGACGGAAAAACGCAGCGACTAAGAAGCGGCGCTGGCGTAACCATGACGTCGGACTATGGGGCTACCGCTACCGGGGCAGCGACATCGGACAACCGCTCGACCCACAGTTGCGGTTCGTTGATTTCGGTCATCGACGGCAAATTCTCGGGAGCTTCCCACGCACGGTCCACCAGTTCAGTCCCCCCGACCTTTTCGACTTCTTCGATGAAATTCTCGCCCGCCGCGTACTGGTTGAGCTTGGCCTCGATGCCAAGCACCTTTTGCAAGAAAGCCTGAAACCCCTTGGCCGAGTTACGGCGATCACGCAACACCTTGCCAAAGTGCGGTGCCGAGGGGACGAAATCGACGCCAGCCCGATCCATCGTGATGTCACCGTGACCTTCGAGCAAACTCATGAGTCCGCTGATCTTGTCGATGGTTTCGCGCTGCTCGGGCGACGCCAATAGCTGCGCAATACCACCTTCGGCCAACAAATCCTTGCCCTGTTTACGAGCGGTAATGAGTTCGCCAATTGCCGATTTCAACCGATCAGGGTCGGCATCGACGGTGTCGAGAGTTTCGTTCACCAGGCTCAAGAAGTAGTTGCGCATCCACGGCACGCCGGTGAATTGGGCCCGATGCGTTACTTCGTGCAGCGCCAGCCAAAGGCGGAACTCGTCGGCCGGGAAATCGTTCTTGGCTTCGATAGCCAACAAGTTGGGGGCCACATAATAGACGATGTCTTGATCTTCGGGCTTGTCATCTTCGATGATCAGCAGGTCGTACTGACCGAGCACGCGTCCCGACATCCAACCCAAGATCACA
>CAXMUI010000068.1:0-7635 GCA_964196475.1 uncultured Acidimicrobiia bacterium | reverse complement strand
CACGCTCCGCCGGGTGCTCGGCGATTGGGTGGTTGAAGTCAACCGATCGGGCGACCTGCTTGTTGTACGCACGCCCCCTGGTTCGGCCCACGTGGTCGCCTCAGCAATTGACCGAACTGGCCTTGAAGACCTGGTGGGAACTGTGGCGGGGGACGACACACTGATTCTTGTTATCGCCAACGGCCGCGGTGCCGCAGCCCAAACCAATCTTTGCGAGCTCGCTGGCCTCTGAGCCGCGACGCAATCAACAATTTCTCCTAACCGAAGAACAAATGAACTTATGAGTACCGAACCCAAATTTGATGTCGACAAGGTTGTCCTGGCCTACTCCGG
Organism: uncultured Acidimicrobiia bacterium; assembly: GCA_964196475.1. Classification (GTDB taxonomy): domain Bacteria; phylum Actinomycetota; class Acidimicrobiia; order Acidimicrobiales; family JAHEJN01; genus CAWKZT01. The sequence goes on along the minus strand of CAXMUI010000068.1, from coordinate 7,302 downwards.
TGGTCTTGACACATCCGTAATCCTTGCTTGGCTGCAAGACACCTACGACTGCGAAGTCGTAACCTTCACCGCGGACCTGGGCCAAGGTGATGAAATCGAACCAGCCCGGGCGAAGGCCGAGGCAGCGGGCGTCAAAGAGATCTATATCGAGGATGTACGCGAGGAGTTCGTGCGCGACTTCGTCTACCCAATGTTCCGCGCCAATGCCGTCTACGAAGGCGAATACCTGCTGGGTACTTCTATCGCCCGTCCGCTTATTGCCAAGCGTCTGGTCGAAATTGCGCGCGAAACTGGCGCTGGCGCAATCAGTCACGGAGCAACCGGGAAGGGCAACGATCAGGTTCGCTTCGAACTGGGCGCCTACGCGCTCGAACCGGGCATCCAGGTCATTGCGCCCTGGCGCGAGTGGGACCTCGGCAGTCGGCAGTCGTTGCTGGAGTACGCGGCAAATGCTGGTATCCCGATCGAGCAAAAGCGCGGCACCAAGTCGCCGTTCTCCATGGATGCCAACCTCTTGCATATCTCCTACGAAGGTGGTCCACTTGAGGATCCATGGCAGGAACCGCCTTCGGAGATGTGGCTCTGGTCGGTGAGCCCCGAAGCTGCGCCCGCCGATGGCGTTTACATCTCGCTCAAGTACGAGAAGGGTGACATTGTCGCTATCGATGATGTCGCGATGACCCCCGCAGAGGTCCTGACCGAACTCAACCGCATTGGTGGGGCACACGGCATAGGTCGTATCGACATTGTCGAAAATCGCTACGTCGGCATGAAGTCTCGCGGGGCCTATGAAACGCCCGGCGGCACCATCATGTTGCGCGGTCACCGAGCAATCGAATCCATCACCCTCGATGGCGCATCGGCCCATCTCAAAGACGAACTCATGCCGCGTTACGCCGAACTGATCTACAACGGCTACTGGTTTAGTCCCGAGCGCGAAATGCTCCAGGCCGCCATCGATAAGTCGCAAGAGTTTGTTAACGGCGAGGTCATGCTCAAGTTGTACAAGGGCAATGTTTCGGTCGCGGGGCGTCGCAGCGACGACACCCTCTTCGACGAGAAGATTGCCACGTTCGAGGAAGACGACGGTGCCTACGATCAGGCCGATGCGGCTGGTTTCATCAAGCTGCACGCGCTTCGTTTGCGCTCGCTGGCAACCCGCCGGGCAAACTCGTGACCGACGGCGGAAAGACGTTGTGGCACGGACGCTTCGAGGGTGGCCCTGCCGAAGCTCTCCAGGCCTTGAACGACTCATTGCCGTTCGACCAACGCATGTATCACGAGGACATTGCTGGTTCGCGCGCTCATGTGGGAATGCTAGAAACGGTTGGCTTGCTGACCGAATCTGAGGCTGCCGAAATTCAGACGGCTCTGAATCAGACCGAGGCTGAGTTCGACGACGGCAGCATTGTGTTTGTTACTGCCGATGAAGACATCCACACAGCGGTCGAACGCCGCGTCACCGAAATTGCTGGTCCGGTCGGTGGCAAGATCCACACGGGTCGATCCCGTAACGATCAGGTAGCGAACGACGTGCGCCTGTGGACACGCTCTGCGTTGACGGCAGTAGCCGGGCGGGTCGCCTCGCTGCAGACGGTTGTGCTTCGCCGAGCCGTGGAATCTGGTGAAGCACACTTGCCCGGGTACACCCACCTTCAGCAGGCCCAACCGGTTACTTTGGCTCATCACCTGCTCGCTCATTGCTGGGCGATGAGTCGCGATATTGACCGGCTGCTCGAAGCGCGACGGCGCAGCGATGTTTCGGTGCTGGGTGCCGGGGCCCTAGCGGGTTCGAGCCTGCCCCTTGATCCCGCGATCACCGCCGAGGCACTTGGTTTTGCCAGCGTATTTGACAACTCGCTGGATGCGGTCGGCGACCGGGACTTTGTCGTAGATTCCCTTTATGCCATGGCCATGTTGGGTATGCATCTCTCCCGCATCGGCGAGGAGATGATCCTCTGGGCCAGCTCCGAGTTCGGGTTCGTCACCCTTGACGACGGATTTTCGACGGGGTCTTCCATGATGCCGCAAAAGAAGAATCCCGATATTGCCGAGTTAGCTCGGGGTAAGGCGGGACGTCTACTGGGCCACCTCACGGGCTTGATGGCGACTCTTAAGGGTCTGCCGCTTACATACAACAAAGATTTGCAGGGCGACAAAGAGCCGTTGTTCGATGCTGTAGACACAGTGACGCTCACCATGTTGGCGCTCGAGGGCATGATCGACACCATTACGTTCAATACCGAGACCATGGCAACACAGGCCGATTCGCCGTACGCCGCGTCCACTGACCTCGCCGAGTTCTTGGTAGCAGGCGGTATGCCGTTCCGCGAGGCGCACGGTGTTGTTGGGGCGCTGGTACGTCAAGCCCTGGCGGGCGAGGGAGCACTCATTGAGTTGGTAGCGGCTGAGCCGCTGTTGGGCCCCGATGCGGCCCGTCTTTTGGCTCCGGGCGCTTCGGTCCGTAACCGGACGACCCATGGTTCTGGTGGGCCGGCAGCCGTTGCGACACAGTTGCAGCGCTTCCGTGCTCAACTAGCAGCCGACATCAAACGCATCTAGGCGTCAACATCGAGTAGCACGAGCGCAGCTAGCAGCGCTAGCCACCAATCACCCCCCCGAACGAATCGTAGGGGTGGGCAGTTATCGGGCCAGAGCCCGATAACTGCCCACGACTACGGAGGTTCTGGATGCAGATCGCCCGTTTTTGCGGCTCGGTTTGGGCGCCTCGCTGACCGCCGCAAGCAAGATTGTCGTACCCCCGTGTCAATATCGGTACATGCAGGACCATTCACTTGACGATCAGATAGCGGCACTAGCCCAGCGTCAACACGGATTGGTTGCTCGGCGTCAGTTGCCAATGATAGGCGCCAACGCGGAGGAGGTTCATCACCGCATTAAACGAGGGTCCCTTCGGCCAATAGGCATCCAGGTCCTGGCGCTAGCCGGCACACCCGTCACGGATCGAGAACGAATCATGGCTGCGGTGCTCGACGCTTCGCCACCTGCGGTGGTCGGTTTCGATACGGCTGCCTTTTTGTGGGGGTTGCCCGGGTTCCCGCTAGGACGACCTGAGGTCATCGCTCCACGCCATGGCTCAAACGGGCGTCGAGATCATTTGGCCACAATCCACAACCCTCGCGACTTGCTAAGTGACCATGTCACCGAAATCGACGGAATTCCGGTGGCGACACCAAGCCGCCTGATAATCGATCTGGCGAGTGATCCACGGTGCTCGGCCCAACGAACTGAACGTGCGTTGGAGGCCGTATTGGCGAGACGGCTGGCCACGGTCGCTTCCGTTGGTCAGTGTTTTGATCGGCTCATGGGGCGCGGAAAGTGGGGAACGGTTTTGATGCGAGCCCTTTTGGCTGATCGGCGTGAAAACTATCGCCCAATGGAATCTGGGTTGGAATTTCGATTCCGTTCGCTGGTAAAAGAGGCGGGAGTTGGGGCATTTCAACAACAGGTTGATATCTCCACTCAAGCGGGTTGGGTTGGACGTATGGACTTTGTTCACTCCACGAGGGCGCTAGTCGTGGAAATTGATGGGTCGGCTTTTCACGGGGCGCTTACCGATCAGCGCCGCGATACAGAGCGGCGTGAGACGTTGGTGTCCAATGGCTGGACGGTGCTGGTCTTTAGCGATGTGGATTTATTCCATCGCACCGCTGAGGTTGTGCGGCGAGTGCGGGCAGCCGTCCATCAAGCGGTCCGTCAACCAACAGCGGCGTAATGTCTCGAGCGGGTCACCCGCGATCGACCAAATCGATCCGAAGGTGTGGGCAGTTATCGGGCCCTGGCCCGATACCTGCCCACACCTTCGAGTGGGGTAGGGCTACGGGAATTGGAGCTGTGCTCGGCCAAGTTGCTTGATGGTTGTTGTTGGTGAACAAATAGCTGTCATGATGGCGCCCGTGGGATATCGGCACGAATACCGGGTGCGCTACGTCGATTGCGACATGCAGAAGGTCGTCTACAACGCCCATTATCTCACCTTCGTTGATGACGCTATGGACTGTTGGCTTCGCAGCGAATTTGGTGACTTCGAGTCCATAGGTTGGGACTTCATGTTGAAGACCGCCACGGTTACCTGGCATGATTCGGCCAGATGCGGCGACACCGTGGCAATCGAATGTTCCGCTACCCGATGGGGCAATACCTCGTTCGACGTGAGCTTCAAAGGACTCGTAGGCAGTGATCATATTTTTGATGTCGTGGTCACCTACATCTTCGTGGATCCCGTCGAACACAACAAAACTCCGGTCCCAGATGCATTGAAGTCGTTCTTGAGTCGGTGAGTCGTCTTAACCGCGACTTCTTCGGGCCCGATTTCGTCTTCAGTTTTGGCACCCTGTCGTCATGAGTGTTGCTGATGCATTGAGCTATGTGAAAAAAGCCCCCGACGGCGACGTCGATGTCGAGCGGTTTCGCGAGCAAATGCGTGCCTTTGTCCAGTCGCATCCCGACGCGCTGCATCGGACATGCTTGGAGGGCCACTTCACAGCTTCTGCGCTAATTGTCCATGCGGACGGCGAGCAGGTGTTGCTGATGCATCACGCCAAGCTCCAACGATGGTTGCAGCCCGGAGGTCACGTCGATGGAGACGGCGACCTTGCCAGCGCAGCATTGCGCGAGGCCATCGAGGAAACGGGTATGAAAGAACTGTTCATTGAGCAGTCGCCGATCGATCTGGATGTTCATCGAATCCCCACAAGAGGGGAGGAACCCGAGCATGATCACCTCGATGTCCGGTTCCTCGTACGAGCCCCTGACGGAGCGCAGATTTCGGCGAATCACGAGTCCACCGACATGCGATGGTTCGGTTTCGATGAGGTGGCCGATCTGGGCCTCGACCCCGGTTTACACCGCATGCTTCGCGCCGGCCAAGCCCGCCTGGCCAACTAGCCAGCGAACCTAACTCCGTAGACCACGATCCGCCGTGGCGAACTACTCGCAGGTTTTGGTTAAGCGTCGCCGGGCGTGAGGCAACTGTCCATGTCATTGACGCGAGCGAAGCCGTCGATGTGGGTTGACACGGCAAGGCCAGCTCTGGTTGTCACCGTGAATCGATCATCGAGACCACCAAAATCGCCCGTACGTAGCTGTGTGGCGTAATGGTCTCGGTCGTCGGCGTAGGTTTCCCAGTCGTCAAGCCAAAATCCAGTGACCGTCGCTTCACTGTCTGCATCGGGGCGGACGGCCCGAAGATCGATGATCAGTTGACGCACAACCACGGTGCCGGCGTCGAGAAGGTCCGCACGCTCCTCAGGCGTCGCAACCTCGGCCGCTGACGGCAGGCCCGCGATTTGGGTCTGGGCGCCGGCGCATATGCCCTTGGCCGCTGTCACATAGGCGCGGTCGTCAAGACGGTCGGGATTGCCTCGGTCTGGCAGCGGGGAAAATGCCCACACCCAGAAACCGATGATGCACACCGCAACGACCGCAGCAGCAACGCGACCAGGGGTCCAAACCCACCACTTCTCGTCAGTATTGTCACCAAGGGAGTTGGCCATGTAGGGGCCTTCGTTGCCCGTATCACCAGGGAGCGGGTGATCCGATGGGGAGGTCATAGCCTCAGTGTGTCGCCTTGCCCACCGTTTGTGCACCGCGGGTCGCAAAACTTATCGAAGCAGCCGTCAATAAGTCCCGACCCGTCGGCGGCCCGGACGCTATCGTCATCGCCGTGAACATTTTGCAAGATCTTGACGCACGCGGTCTCATTCATGACACCACAGACCGTGACGCTCTAGCAACGGTGCTAGCAACTCCTACCACGCTCTATCACGGCATTGATCCCACCGCGGATTCGCTCCATATTGGAAACTTCGTGGGCGTGTTGGCATTGCGGCGGTTTCAGGACTTTGGCCATCGGCCATTAGTACTGGTAGGCGGTAGCACCGGCATGGTGGGCGACCCGAGCGGAAGGTCCGACGAACGAAACCTGCTCGACATGGACACGCTGCAACACAATGTCGCCAGCATTCGCAACCAACTGGAGAACCTGCTCGATTTCGGTGACGGCGGAGCGAAGATGGTCAACAACTATGACTGGACCCACCAGGTGGGTGTCTTGGATTTCCTACGGGACATTGGCAAGCACGTGACGGTCAACCAGATGATGGCTAAGGAGTCGGTGAAGGCTCGTATGGAAGGTGAGCAGGGCATCTCGTACACAGAGTTCAGCTACATGCTCCTTCAGGCGTACGACTTCTCGTGGCAGTACGACCACCTCGATTGCGAACTGCAAATAGGTGGATCAGATCAGTGGGGCAACATTACTGCGGGCATTGATCTAATTAGGCGCCGCGGCGGCGGTCCGGCCCATGGCCTTACGTGGCCACTCATTACGAAGGCGGATGGTTCGAAGTTCGGCAAGAGTCAAGACGGGAACGTGTGGCTTTCTGCTGAGCGCACTTCGCCCTATCGGTTCTACCAGTACTGGATGAACACCGACGACCGCGACTTGACCCGCTTTCTGCTGCAACTGACGCTGTTACCAGTCGAAGAGGCGTTAGCAGTGGTGGCGAGCCACGAAGCTGATCCCGGCGGCAGACATGGTCAGCGACGCCTGGCATACGAACTCACGGCACTTGTGCATGGGGTGCCACATGCTGCAGCAGCCAAGGAGGCTTCTGCGGCCCTATTCGGTGGGGAGGTCACGTCGGGCGCGGCATACGAAGCGTTGGCGGTCGACATGCCCACGACCACGGTGCAATCCAACGACCTGTCTGGCGATGGAAGCTTGGTTGAACTACTCCTCTCTAGCGGGCTAAGCACCTCCAAGGGCGACGCCCGTAGGGCGCTGACCGAAGGGTCAATTTATGTCCATGGCGAACGGCGAAGCGAGGACTACGTGGGCGCAGAAGACCTGCGCTTTGGCCGGTATCTGCTTCTTCGCCGAGGCAAGCGAAACTACAACCTTGTAATTTCCGAATAAATACTAGAAAAAGGTTACGACGAGGTTGCTGGTTCCAGTACGCCGCGCTAACTTAGTTAGTCGCTTACAGAGCAGCTTCGGCCGCTCGAATAAGCAGAGCAAAGCCTCCGGGCAATGCAATCTTCCTCGGAAGAACGCACCCCCCGGCTTCCAGACTTCGGTTTGCGATGCTCCTTGAAAATAGAATAGAGGACGAAAAAGCCAGTGCGGGCGAGACATCATTGCACTTAGCAAGATGGACTCGTTCCGTCATCGCAGGCAGACCAATAACACTTCGGTGTTGGCGGCGAGGCCTGCGCTTTGAGACATAAATAAGTATTGAAGCTGGGATCGTGTGAGTTCGCTCACATATACCAGCTCTC
>CAXMUI010000067.1:0-3688 GCA_964196475.1 uncultured Acidimicrobiia bacterium | reverse complement strand
CGGTGTGATGTGTTGCTCGAGCACCTTCTCGAGCGTGATTTCGTGCACTTTGTCGACATCGCCGGCTTGCACTGACGTCATCTCGTATGGGGAGCGCCAGTCCATGAACGCCTTGCGCTTGGCCCGGGTGGTCATGGCCTTGAGACCTGCCTGTATACCCATGAACTTCATTCGATCGCGACTGTTCCACTCCCACTCGCGCTTTTGCAGCATCGACAGTGGGCCGTCATAGCCAAAGGCGTTGGTGTTAATGGTGGTTTCGATGTGGAAGATTTTGGGGCCGTGCTCTTTAATGACTTCGCCTTGACGCCAGATGGAGGTGTGCAGCGCCGAGTTGTGCCGGTCATTGAGCGACTTGGTTGCTTCGAGTGTTTCGGGGTTGTGGTGGTGACGGAGTGACGAATAGCCGGTGAGGCCGGTGGCAGTACTCTTCCAGCCGCCATCCATGGAAACCGCATTGATGTTGACGTAGACCAGAAGGTCGCTTTCGGCGGCGCGTCGGTTGATGCTGACGGGTTCGTCGTGGCGTGTCGTGCCCAACTCGACCATGCCTTCGGGATCTTCGGCATCGTGGTTGTAAAGGTTTCCCTCAGGAGCGAACGCATCGTAAACGCGGTCGCCGACGGCGTGACGAAGCTCGGACTCGGTCATGCGTCGGTGCAGACCCAGAGCGGCGATGAGGTGAACATCATCGACGCCGGCGGCCGCAGCGCGGTCGAGGATGGCTTCTATCACCCGTTGGCGAACATCGGGGCCAGCCATTTGGGGCAGCGGCAACGACACATCGTCGAACGCAATCGTGAGCTTCATTCCCGCGTAGAGTTGCGAAGCTAATGGGTCTTGATCGATGGGGTTATCGAGCGCGTACTCGATTGCTAAATCAGGATGCCGAAGGCCGGGCTTGGCCTCGGGTCCATAGACCACTCGGGACCGTTCAGCAGGCAGTTTCTCTAGGCGGAAGCCTTCGCCATGATGGAACAGGATTGGTGGCGTCGAACGATCGACGTCGAGGACGAATCCGGGACGAGGTGTTGGACGGTCGTCGGCTTTCGTAGCGAAAGCAAGTTCCTTGGAGGGGGAGCCAGGAGTAGTCATCAGGCGGTCTTTCTTGAGCCGATAGGCAAGATCTTGCGAGGGCCACCAGCGGCCCGGGAGAAGTTTTCGATGAGCCAGCCGCGACGGCGGGCCAGTGAGGCGAGTTTGGTTTCGGGGTTTACCGCCACTGGGTAGCCGACTGCTTCGAGCATGGGCAGGTCGCTGGTGCTATCCGCGTAGGCAATGGAGTTATCGAGGTCGATGCCGTTGGCGTCGGCGTAGTCGCGTAACGCCTGGGCACGGGTTTCGCCGGTGGGTGGCACCTCGTCCATACGTCCGGTGTAACGCTTGCCGTCCTCGCTGATCATGAGACTAGGAGCCACGATGTCATCGAACAGTGGACGCAGCGGTTCGACCACAAAGTCGAGTGCTCCGGTAATAAGCACCGTGCGATGGCCGAGGGCTCTATGTTCGCGAACACGACGGATGGCCTCGGGGAACGACTTGGTAAGAATGAGATCGCTGAACATCTCGGCACTGTCTTCTTGCAACTGTTCGAGCGATGCGCCTTTGTAACGGTCGTAGAAATAGCGCAAGAAGTCGCTGCGGTCAGCCGAATCGAGGGACAACATCTTGGGCGCTTGCAGCAAGGTACGACCAACAAGCTTGACCCGTTCCTTGGGTTCGAGTCGTCGTGTTGCCAGCCAACCCCAGCTGGCTACGACGTTAGATGCGATGAGCGTGTTTTCGAGATCAAACGCCGCCAACTCGCGATCGGGTGACATCACGCGATCACGGAGGCGGTCGGATCGAGATGGGCCGGCCTTGCCACTTGGAGCAGTTTTGACGCGCCCGATCTTCATGACCGATGGCATGTGTATTTCGTTGAAGTACACGTGCCAATCGATGACTCGGGGGTCGCAGCCTATGACTTCTTGATCGGCAGGATCGAGGTTGTTGTGGAGTTCGATCAGGCGGTCGGTTTGGTAGACGGCTTCGCACTCGGTGTAGGCGCCGTACAGGTTGACGTAGTCGAGCGCTTTGCTGACGAGATCGCGCTTTTCTTCGAGTTCGGCGCTGATTGAGGCTTGTTGGCCGCGAATGGGCAGCATGTCGATGGCCTTACCGGCGATCGTGAGCCCTTTCTTGGCGCGGGCTAGTTGGCGCGGCACAGCACCTCGGCTGGCGTACTGCCATTTGGGGGGAGAAATGGGCTGGTCGCGGTCATCATAGAGCGGGTGCTCGACGTACCACTGATGGGTCTCGTCGACGAGCTGTTTGTACCGCAGCGGATTGCACGAGCCGGTGGCGGCTTGGAAAACCTCGGGTTCTTCGGCGGGGCCCTTGGCGGCGACGGCCACGATGGTGTTGACCACGATGTCGACAGGGATGACGTCGACGATGCCCTCGGAAACGCCGGGGAATTGACTGAGCAACCCTTTACCGAAGTTGAGCAGGATTGGTTCGGCCATGCGAAAGCCGCGAATCCAGCCGGAGAACGGTTGGGTCCAAGCTGACTCGATGATGGAGGGTCGAACGATCGACACTGGGATGTTGCCGCGTGACTCGATTAACGCCCTCTCGCCCATTGCTTTGGTAAAGGCGTAAGCATCCGGGAACCCGAGCGAGCGAGCTCGTGCGATGCCCGATTCGCTCATCTGATCGCTGATCCATCGTTCGCGGACCTGTTCGGACTTGGAGGCAATGGCGGCGACGCCGGCGGCGCCAATCTGTTCGGAGGCCTCTTTCTGAAAGTCCTTGAGTTTCTCTGGGGTGCGACTGAGGCTCTCGACATCTACGCGTCGCTGGCGGGCAGAAATGACCTCACCGCGCCAATCGACAGTCACGTCGAATGGGGTGTGTTCGAGCAGAGCTTCGGGGGCCCTACCTTTACGATTGCCAGCCACGTAACAGGTTGAGACGCCAACAAAGTGGGGAGTAACGCCGATGTCGTTGAGGGTGTCGGCGATGCGCTTGGGACCCAGCAGGTTGACCTCGACGGCGAGGTCAAAAGCAGAGTCGAAGGAGACCGTGGCAGCAGAGTGAATGATCGTGTCGATTTGGGCTAGTGCCTCTCGGCCTTCGTCTTCAAGACCAAGGCCATCGACACCGACGTCGCCGACGAGGGCGTGCACTCGGCGATTCGTCATCTCGGTGAATTCGTCTTTGCCCAACTGCTTACGTAGCAGATCGAAGCAATCGTTTTTTAAAATTTCGCGGCGGACACGTTGGTCGGCGCCGCGGCGGCCGGGCCGAACCAGTAGGTATAACTCGCAGCCAGGAGCATTTCGAAGAAGCGACTCGACAATGGCGGTGCCCAGGAAACCGGTGGTGCCGGTAATGGCAATCTTCTTGCCGTCGAGTTGGTCAGCGATTCTCACCCCACTGTTTTACCACCATCTCTTACCAAATGGTAGAGAGGACTAGGATGAATGTTGTGAGCCAGGAACCCTCCACCAAAGAACGAACTCGACAGGCGGCCCTTGAGGCGTTTGGCACTCGTGGCTATGACGCCACGTCGCTGGACTATTTGGCCCGAGAGCTTGGCCTTCGCAAGCAAACAATTCTCTACCATTTTGGATCGAAAGAGGGCCTGCTCGAAGCAGTGGTTGACCAAGCTGCCGCCGACCTGGCCGACGCGCTGGAGGCTGCA
>CAXMUI010000066.1:0-1564 GCA_964196475.1 uncultured Acidimicrobiia bacterium | reverse complement strand
ATTGGCACCCAATGTCTTGAGGACCTCTTCGGCGGAGGCTGGACGCATAGCAATAGCTTGCGCTGTGTCCTTGAGTTTTTGTTCGTTGAGTTGGTGATCGCCCCGCAGCAATGCGATAACAAGCTCGTCATCGATAACCATAATGAGACTCTTGATCTGATGTTCAGCGGTAGCACCGCCGTCAAACTCGGCTAGCGCCTTGATGGTGCGAACGCCGGGTGTCGCAAACTTCTCTGGCGCGTCAAGTTCGGCTCCGTCCGCAACGACGTTGAGTGCCGAGGTGGCGCGTTCGACATTGGCCGCATACCCACACGAGCAGCGGACGACATCGTCTTCGCCCGCAGGTGACGGCACCATGAATTCGATCGAGTCACTGCCACCCATCGATCCCGAGGATGCTTCAACCGGGAACGCAGGAAGGCCGCAGCGTTCAAAAATACGCAGATACGCGGCGTGGTGGGCATCAAAAGCCGTGTCGAGACCTGCCTGATCGAGATCGAGGCTGTAACTGTCCTTCATGGCAAACTCGCGCACCCGCAAAAGGCCACTCTTGGGGCGAGCTTCATCACGGAATTTGGTCTGAATCTGATACCAGATCTGGGGGAACGCCTTGTACGAGTTGAGCTCCGTCGCCACGCTGGCAAAGACCTCTTCGTGGGTCATCCCGAGTGTTGTGTCGGCGCCCTTACGGTCCGTAAAGCGAAACATTTCTTCGCCCATGGTTTCCCATCGCCCCGACTTCTTCCAGATCGACGCGGGGTGCATGGCCGGGAGCAAAAACTCCTGACCACCAATCGCGTTGATCTCCTGGCGGACAATAGCGGCCACCTTTTCGTGAACTTTCCAGCCGAGGGGCAGCATTGAGTAGTGGCCCGCATGCAACTGACGCATGAAGCCGCCACGAATGAGCAGTTTGTGACTTGCCGCCTCGGCATCAGCCGGTGCATCACGAAGAGTAGGAATAAAGAGCTTTGACCAACGCATAGCGACAAACGCTAGCCGCACCAAGCCGCAGCCCTGCCCCGGTTTCGCAAATCACAGTGATTTAGCGAAGGTGAGGTGTATTTACTCGGGCGGTGCCGGTGTGGGTGGACGATCACCTGATGGTGCTGGTGGCAGATCTTCCAAATCGGTTCCGCCGCCACGCATGGCCTCAGCTACACCACTTACCGCACCCAAGATCCCGGCGAAATCAGTAGGGACAATGAGCTTGGTGGCTTTACCGTCACCCAAGGCGCTGAGCATCTCGAGGTACTTAACCGCCAACAACTCGTTGTCGGGCGCTCCATCGTGGATGCCCTTGAACTCTTGACGAATCGCCTCACCACGACCAGTAGCAACCTGTTCGAGCCGGAAGCGTTCGGCCTCGGCCTCGGTACGAACGGCCTGGGCTGAACCTTCGGCGGCGAGAATCTGCTGCTGCCGGCGGCCCTCAGCGTGCAAAATCGTGGACTGCTTGTCGCCCTCGGCCCGCGTGATCTCAGCTTCACGGAAGCCCTCCGCCGTAGTGACGGTGGCACGACGAGTACGTTCGGCTTTCATCTGTTCGTGCATGGCGTTCATG
>CAXMUI010000065.1:0-3844 GCA_964196475.1 uncultured Acidimicrobiia bacterium | reverse complement strand
TGCCGGATCGGGCGCTGCTCCAGGGGGAAACTCGCCCTGATTGCGGATCCACACGGTGCGTTGCGGGTAAGGAATCTCGATCCCAGCTTCATCTAGCGCTTCTTTGAGACGCAGACGTAACTCCCGTTCGACCGCCCACTGAGTTGATGGCTTGGTCTTAACGACCAGACGAATTGCCACGCCGTCAGCGCCAAGATTTTGCACACCCCAAACCTCGGGCGCTTCCATAATTTCGTCGCCGCCCCACTCGGGGTCGGCAAACATGTCGTTAGCAACTTGTTGAATAACGCCCTCAGCAAAGCGCAAGTCGCAGTCATAGGCGACCTCGACATCGAGCAAGGCGCGCGCCCAAAGCTGCGACTTATTGGCAACCCGAGTCATTTCGCCGTTCGGGATATGCCACACCGTGCCGCTCACATCGCGCAAGGTGGTCGTACGCAACGAAACCTTCTCCACGGTGCCGGTTACTTCACCAGCATCAATGATGTCGCCGACTCCAAATTGATCCTCCACCAGCATAAACAGCCCGGTCAAGAAGTCACGAACGATGGTCTGTGCGCCGAAGCCGATTGCAACACCAGCGATCCCGGCTCCCGCAATTAGCGGCCCCAAATTGATACTCAACTCACCCAAGACGGTGAGCAACGCGAAACCCCAGATGATTGCGGTAGCCAAACTGCGCAATACCGACCCAATAGTGTTTGCTCGTTCCGAACGACGAACGCCCCCGCGATCAGAACGCAAATAGCGACCAGCGCCACTGCGTTGCAAACGACTTGCTGGCGCTGCGTCTTCTTCAACAATGCGCTTCACGAATGAGTCAATCGTTCTGCCGACCAAGCGACTCACCACAAAGGCCACGAGCACTACTAACAAGATCCGTAGCGGCCGCTCGATCGCCCAATCAGCTGCATTTGACCAGAAGTTGCTGCCCGTCGCGTCGAAAACCCACTCACAAACTTGCCCCGGTGAATCACCACATGCCTCGGTGAGATCGGCGAGAACGGACGGTTGCAGTGCAGCAGACATAGTCCAACCGTACGGAAGCGGTGACGGTGGCTCAGGGATAGTCACGGTCATTGAGACAATCAGGGCACCGGCCGCGGGCCCAAACAACCAGGCGCACTCGTGGTTGCGGCAACATCGGATACGTTTGCCACCCATGAGGAGACGTTCATTGGCAACACGTTGGACGGTTATCGCGTGCCTACTCGGCCTCGTCCTAACGAGCTGCAATAGTGCTAACGAAAACCGGGTGGAGTTGTACGTCGCCGCGTCTCTCAACGCTTCATTTGAAGAACTCGCCACAACGTTCGAGGCCGCTCACCCCGATATCGACATCGTCATCGTTGCGGCAGGAAGCCCCTCTTTGGTACGACAATTGATCGAAGGTGCTCCCGGCGAGATTCTCGCCACCGCTAACCAAGAAACAATGGCTCAGGCAGTGGCCGCTGGAGTGGCATTTGACCCCACCTCGTTCGCCCTAAATGAGGCCGTGTTGGTCGCCGCCGCCGACCTAGCGGACACGTCCCTCGCCGAACTCGATTCACTCGTGCTCGCCGTCTGTGATCCATCGGTCCCTTGCGGCACCGCCGCAATGCAACTGTTTGCCGAACTCGAGGTCACACCGACACCGGCAACTCTCGAAACCAGCGTGCGCGGGGTTCTGGCAAAGCTCTCGCTAGGAGAGGTAGATGCTGCAGTTGTCTACCGGACCGATCTCGTCGACACCCTCGCTGACCAGGACTTTATTCCCCTGACCGCGGCCAAAGATGTCGCCGTATCGGTGATATCTTCCATCGCGGCCACCGCCGACGACGTGTCCGATGAAGCCCGAATGTTCCTTGCATTTGTCATGAGCGAGGAAGCTCAAAACATCTTGACCGACTACGGTTTCGGTACGCCATGACCCCGCCAACCAATCCGCCTCGACTGCTTCTTATCGCTGGAGCCACCGCCCTCTTGTTGCTGGTGGTTCCGCTCATTGGATTGTTGCAACGCATGCCATGGTCCGCGCTTCGTGACATCTTGTCCAGCGATGCCGTAGCCGATGCCTTACGCACGTCACTTGTGGTAAGTATTACCGCCACGGCGTTGGCCGTGCTTCTTGGTTTGCCGCTCGCTTGGGTACTGGCACGGGTCCCGTTACCTGGACGACGGGTGATACGAGCAATCGTCATTTTGCCCATGGTGCTGCCACCGGTGGTTGGTGGAACCGCGTTGTTGTTTGCTCTGGGACGAAATGGTCTTGTGGGCCAATGGCTCGATCAGTGGTTCGGTATTCAACTCCCGTTCAGCACGAGCGGAGCAGTAATTGCGGCTCTGTTTGTGTCGATGCCGTTCTTTGTTGTCACGGTCGAAGCAGCATTGCACCAGGCCGGTGTTGTCCACGAAGAAGCCGCCGCCACCTTGGGCGCTCCGCCCTCGCGTATCTTTTGGCGGATTACCCTCCCGGCTATTCGACCCGCCATTGCTGCCGGCGCGGCACTCACCTGGGCTCGGGCCCTCGGCGAGTTTGGAGCAACCATCGCGTTTGCCGGCAACTCACCCGGACGTACCCAGACGTTGCCGTTGGCCACCTTTGTTGCCCTCGAATCCGAACCCGAAGCGGCCCTTGCGCTCAGTCTCGTACTCCTGGTGGTTTCCTTCGTTGTGCTCGTTTCGTTGCGTGATCGGTTGGCGGTGCGGTGACCAACTCCACCAATATGTCGTACCCCTCCGACATTCTTTCGGCACCGCTCACCGTCGATGGCACCATCGGTCGAGGCAACTTCCTTCAACGCGTAACACTTCAAGTAGACGCGGGCGAAACGGTGCTTGTCCGAGGGCGCAACGGCACGGGCAAAACTACGCTGCTACGTACCATTGCTGGGCTCGAACAACTGCATGAAGGCGAACTCCACATTGGGACCCGGCTTATCGACGATGCCACCCCCACCGCATTCGTCGCCCCTCATCTACGACCTACCGCTATGGCGTTCCAAGAACCGCGTTTGTTCTCTCATATGTCTGTGGCCAACAATGTGGCTTTTGGTATGCCCGACACCTCGAGTCATTCGCCCGAGTTCTGGTTGAAGCTGGTTGGTCTCAACGATTTCGCCGATGCTGCTCCCGATGATCTCTCTGGGGGTCAGGCTCAACGGGTTGGATTGGCAAGAGCGTTAGCAACCGAACCAGCCATCTTGTTGGTGGACGAGCCCTTATCTGCGGTTGACGACAGCATCCGCAATGACCTCCGCGAGCTCATCGCCTTGCAGCCCGCCACCACGATTTGGGTTAGCCATGGCAGTCCAGATGCCCTCCCCACGGTCAGCCAAACGCTCACTTTGCACGGCTAATCCACTCCTTCTCGGATGTGGACACCTTGTGGACAGCACCCCTTTCATTGGGGATAGGAACCGAAGCCAACGTTTTCCACAGAAATTTGGTGGATAACCCTGGGGATTACGTCGATGTCATTTGACTCCCGACCGGGACCCCGTAGGGTTATCCGCCAGTCGCTTCGGGCATCCGAAATCTTCTAACTCCCACGGTCTTGTCGCCACTTTACGTGACGCCAAACCATGTCGATCGTGCGAGCGAACTCCTGTAGTTCAAGATTTTCTTTCCAAGGCGGTTGACAGCAGCAAATTACACCGCTGTAATGGAACGACGGAAAGTTACACGGTTGTAATTCCAGCTCTGCGGTTTAGAGCCAGAATGCTTGCACCACATAACTTCCATATTGCTGTTCGGTTCCCATCGGGGTTCCCCAGCAATTCGGGCAGGACGGTTTGACCGTCCTGCATCTTGGTCCCCAAATTCGGGGACCTCATCTGAGGGGATTCACGTGGCACTTACCAAC
>CAXMUI010000064.1:0-21547 GCA_964196475.1 uncultured Acidimicrobiia bacterium | reverse complement strand
ATTCCACCATCGGCCGCCAGACATTTCTGAGGAGAGAAGTAGTAGACGTCGGCTTGGGTGGTGTCCCATTCGAGGCCACCGGCGCCCGAAGTGGCATCCACTACTACCAGGCCGTCGGCCTCGGGGCGAATGATGGGGGTCATTACGCCTGTGCTGGTCTCGTTCTGCGTGAGTGCGTAGACGTCGACTGCGGCATCGGCAACCGAGACAGGGGCAGATCCAAAATCGGAGCTAATGACGTCGACACCACTGAGATGCGGTGCGCTTTGAGCGGCCTTGGCGAATTTGCTGGAAAATTCGCCAAATACGAGGTGCTGGCTGCGGTCTTCGATGAGGCCAAACGTGGCGTAATCCCAGAACGTGGTTGCGCCGCCGTTGCCGATCAGAATTTCCCAGTCGTCGGGAAGCCCGAACATGGCATGCAAGCCAGAGCGCATCCGGCCGACAATGTCTTTGACTCGGGGTTTGCGATGGCTGGTTCCGAGGAAGGAGTCGGCTTCGGCAGCAAGGGCAGCGACGGCCTCGGGACGGACCCGGGATGGCCCCGACCCGAAACGGCCATCGGTGGGCAAGAGGTCAGATGGGATGGTGATGGAGGAGGTGGCAGTCACCTTTTCACCGTAGTCGCGTGCGGGGGCGGCCAGACGGGAGGATTGGGGGCAAAATTCGGCTAGACCGAATCCGTGCGTCTGTAAGAATTACCTCGCACCCTTCCCCCGGAGTTTCCCGTGAGCCAAAAGACCCGTATCTCCCAACGCATCCAGGCCATCGCCCCCTCGGCAACCCTGGCTGTCGATGCGAAAGCCAAGGCACTCAAGGCTGCCGGCGAGCCAGTGATTGGTTTTGGTGCCGGAGAACCCGACTTCCCAACACCGGACCACATCGTCGCTGCCGCTGTAGAAGCCGCGCAAGACCCCAAGAACCACAAATACTCTCCGGCCGGTGGGTTACCGGAGCTACGTCAAGCGGTAGCCGACAAGACGTTGCGTGACTCAGGGTACGCGTGCACCGCCGACCAGGTCATCATCACTAACGGTGGTAAGCACGCGGTGTACAACACCTTCGCGGTGATGATCGATCCCGGTGATGAGGTAATCATTCCCGCACCGTTCTGGACCACCTATCCCGAACCAGTAGCTCTTGCAGGTGGTACGCCGGTCATAGTTTCTACCGACGCGGCATCGGGCTTTCGGGTGACGCTCGAACAACTAGAAGCAGCTCGAACCGAAAAGACCAAAGCGCTGATCTTCGTATCGCCGTCCAATCCCACCGGAGCGGTTTACCCGAAGGAAGAGATCGAAGCCATCGGCCACTGGTGCCTCGAACACGGCATCTGGGTGATAGCTGACGAGATCTACGAGCATTTGGTCTACGGCGACAATGAACACCACTCGATTGTCAGTCTTGTTCCCGAACTTGCCGATCAATGCGTCATCCTCAATGGGGTCGCCAAGACTTTTGCCATGACCGGATGGCGGGTTGGTTGGCTCATCGGCCCCGCTGATTTTGCTAAGGCAGCCGGCAAGTTGCAATCACAGCAGACCTCAAACGTGGCCAATATTTCGCAACGCGCCGCAATTGCTGCAGTGGCTGGCCCCTTGGATGATGTTTACAAGATGCGCGAAGCATTCGATCGGCGGCGCAAGATTATTCACTCCATGCTCAACGCAATCGATGGTGTTGAATGTTCCGAACCCGAAGGAGCGTTCTATGCCTTCCCGTCGTTCGAAGGTGTCCTCGGACGAACCATCGCCGGCGTGAAGGTCGATACGACGCTGCAATTGGCTGATCTAATCCTCGACGAAGTGAAGGTCGCGTTTGTACCGGGCGAGGCCTTTGGCGCTCCCGGCTACGCACGTTTCTCGTTCGCTTTAAGCGATGAGGACATGATTGAAGGCGTCCAGCGCATCGCCGACTTTTTGGCCTGATCATGACAAACACCATCCCATTCGGAAGTTGGCCATCACCGATTACTGCGGCTTCGTTGGTAGCGGGTGCCGTGGGGATCAACGAGGTCGTCCTGGATGGTGACGACATTTGGTGGGGAGAGTCGCGCCCCGACGAGGGCGGCCGAACGGCGTTGATGAGGTGGAGCGATGGACAGACCAACGAAATGACCTCACCGGAGGCCAACGTCCGCACCCGAGTGCATGAATACGGTGGCGGAGCTTGGTGGGTGCAACACGGTGTGTGTTTCTACGTTGACTATGACGACCAGCGACTGCGGCGTCTCGACGCTGGTGGCGTTGCGTTTCTCACACCTGAACCCGAGGATCGCGCCTCGCGGCGTTATGCCGATGGCCGGGTGACGCCCGACGGTAAATGGTTTGTCTGTGTGCAGGAAACCCACGAACCGGGCGGGGAAGTGCGCAACGAAATTGCAGCGGTTGCAACGGACGCATCGGAAACCATTCGGGTATTAGCCAGTGGCGTCGACTTCTATGCATCGCCGCGGATCTCACCGGATGGAACTCAAGTTGCGTGGATCCAGTGGTCACACCCCAACATGCCATGGGACGTTACCGAGCTATGGATCGCCGATTTGGTGGACGGCGAAGCAGGCAATTCACGCCAACTGGTCGGCAATGGGGACGAGGCGTTGCAAGAACCTCTGTGGTCCGACGACGGATCACTGCGCGTTGTCACCGACCGCAACGAGTGGTGGAACATCTTTACCGTCGACATCGCGACGGGAGAACTCGCGCTCGATGTCGGGGGCGACTTCGAGGTCGTTACCCCGCATTGGGTCTTTGGACTGAGTCATTATGGCGAAGGTGTCTATGTGGAGGCCGCGCCGGGTGGGCAAGTGCTTCGTGTCGAAGGAAGACCTGACCCGGTTGCTTTGCCTTACACAGTTTTGAGTTCGATTCGGCGCGATGGCGACACCCTGGTGTGCCTCGCCGGATCTGCGGCATCGGAAACCGAAGTGATCCGTATCGACCTGTCCGAGAACGTTCCGCACACGCGCGTGATCTGCGCTGCCCGTGACCTCAATCTGAGTGAGGCATTCCTTCCCAACCCCGAAGCAATAACGTTCCCCACGAAACGAACGCCATCAGACGACCCCAACACCGACCCGGTCGCCCATGCTTTGTTCTATGCGCCGGCGAACCCGGACTACGAGGGCCATCCCAGCGAGCGACCACCGCTTGTCGTTCTTATCCACGGCGGTCCGACCGCCGCCGCCCGGCGCCAGTTGCAACTCGGTCACCGCTACTGGACGAGTCGCGGTATTGCCGTTGTGGATGTCGATTACCGAGGTTCGACAGGTTACGGCCGCACCTATCGTCATTCTCTCGACGACCAATGGGGTGTAGCCGATGTTGCTGATGCCGTAGCCGCAGCCCAATACCTGGCTGATCGCGGCGACGTCGACGCCGATCGTCTTATTATTCGTGGGGGTTCTGCCGGCGGATTTACTACCTTGGCTGCGCTGGCCTTTGACGATGTTTTCGCCGTGGGCGGAAGCCGGTACGGCGTAGCTGACCTTTCTGCGTTGGCCGCAGACACCCACAAGTTTGAGGCTCGCTATCTTGACCGCCTGGTGGGTCCGTACCCGGAAGCGGCCGCGCTATACGCCGAACGGTCACCGATCAATCACATCGACAAGTTTGACGTCCCGATGATCGTGTTGCAAGGCGACGAGGACGAGGTCGTCCCACCGAATCAGAGCGAGATGATTGTCGACGCACTGCGAAGCAAAAATATCAAAGTGGAATACTTACTGTTTGAAGGCGAACAGCATGGATTTCGGCAGGCGGACAACATCGTTGCGGCACTGGAAGCCGAGTTGAAGTTTTATGGAGACGTGCTTCGCTTCGAGCCATCGTTGTAAATACTTTGCTCGCGGTTGGAACCCAGAAGCGTTCGTTGCGCGATGCTTAGGCAATGACAAACTCCGAGGACCACGTCGAAACGCTTGATGAGTTCGCGATGAGCTTCTTTTATGGCTCGCGCAGCGACACCGGTCTGAAATTTATGAAGGACCTCACCGAAAGTGAGGTCGGCGACTTCCTAACGGAGATGCTCACTGGAGTTGCGGCCGCTATCGATGATGGCAATGTCACGGGCCTTACCGAGAGGTTTCTGCACTGGCAAAAGCATGCCTACCTCGGACACCTCGGTAAGTTCCGTTTCCAGTACGACGATGTGCCATTCGTCAAGCCAAGCAAGCCTTTGGCCGACAGTCGGGTGGCACTGTTGACGTCAAGTGGCCACTTTGTTCAAGGTGATGATCCCGAACCGTTCGGGGTCAAGGACATGACGCAGCAAGAGGCCGAAAATCGCATCATTGAGTTCGTTGGCTCTGATCCATCGCTGTCGGCTATCCCTGTGGATACGCCAGGAGCCAACATCCGGGTGCGACACGGGGGTTACCCGGTGGGTCCGGCCACACAAGATCACAATGTTGCGTTGCCGCTCGATGTACTGAACACAATGGCGCAGACAGGGGTAATTGGCGAAGTGTCAGCCAACGCATACTCGTTTGTGGGGGCCACATCCCAGATCGGCTTGCGCAAGAAGATTGCTCCGCAGTGGGCCCAGCAGTTAGTCGATGACGAGGTTGATCTCGCCTTGCTTATTCCCCTTTGACCGATCTGCCACGTGTCGGTCGGACACGTTCAGCGGGCCATCGAGACGGGCGGAATTTCGACAGTCAGCATCATGGTCGAGAGTTTTGCGCACATTCCGGGGTTGATGAACCTGCCCCGTACGTTGGTCACGCCGCATCCAATGGGTCGCCCTACCGGCGCTCCCCATGACGTCAAACGACAAAGCGAAGTGGTGGCGGCCGCACTCGATTTATTTACCAGCAACGACCAGGTGCACAGGACATTTCCTGGCCCATATCGATCGGTTGACTAAAGGAACGCACCAGGTTTTGAAAGGTCGGCCAACGTTCCAGCGGGGGACCGGCCGTCTGCGGTCAAGGTCAATATTTCGGGCCCGTTCTCGGTGATGATGATGGTGTGCTCGAATTGGGCTGAGACCATAGAGTCGCCGATGTGCTCGGTCCAACCGTCCTCGCCTAAGTAGAACTCGCTGCCTCCGGTTGTAAGCATGGGTTCGACAGTGAGGGTGAGTCCCGGCGTCAGCACAAACGGCTCCTCGTCAACAATGGTGTGGTTTACGTGGGGGGCAGCATGAAAGATTTCGCCAATCCCATGACCGCCGTACTCGCGCACAATGCCGTAGCCGCGACTCTGAGCGAAGGGCTCGATCGTTTCGCCGACTACTCCGAGCGATGCGCCAACGTGACACGCAGCAATGCCCCGTAACGTGGCTTCTCGAGTGGTGTCAATGAGACCTTGCGTGGCCAAATCGATACACCCGACCGCAAAGGTGGCCGATGTATCGCCATGCATCCCATCGATATAGGCGGTGACATCGATGTTGACAATGTCGCCCTCGGCCAACGGCCGTTGATCGGGGACCCCATGGCATATAACACCGTTTACCGAGGTGCAGATTGATTTGACGAATGGTGTCTCATGTCCCGGGTAATGCAGGGTGGAGGGGTAGGCGCCCCGCTCGATGTAGGCGGCATGAGCGATGGCATCAAGATCGTCGGTCGTAACACCGACGGCGACCGCAGCGCCGGTGGTTTCGAGAACCTCGGCAGCAACTTGGGAAGCGCGGCGCAACCGCACGAGAGATTCGGCATCTTGAATTTGCGGAGGGGATTGAGTTGGGCCGCGACGAGAGGCCACGTAGGGAGGGCGCACGATGTGTTCAGGTACAGATCGAGGCTCGGTTACCGCCTGTAAGTCCACCATTGGCCGAACGAGCCAACCTGCATTGCCGTGGCAACGTTTATGTTTCTTGCCCGAAGCACACCAACATGGGTCATTTGATTTGAGAACAGCCACCGGACAACTCTAGATCGACGGCGACGCCAAAAGAACGAGTTCTTAGGACCGACGGCCGAGGGTGACCTTCACCCGGTTGGGTTTGCTGTGATCCTGGGTCATCACCGGAATGTCGCTCGCCGCAACATTTGCTAAGGCCTCGTCGGCCTTACCGAACACGCACTCGGGGTCGGGGCCCTCAAGAGGGATGCCGGTGAAGAACTTGGTGGCCATACAGCCGCCGCCGCAGGCGTCGTAGGAGTTGCAGCTGGCGCAGGCGCCTGGGTTCTCGGGCTGACGTAGGTCGGTGAATAGATCAGAATGCTTCCACACCTGGTCGAATCCGCCTTCATCGCGGACATTGCCAGCGAGAAAGTTGTCGTGAATCACAAATGGGCAGGCGTAGATGTCACCGACAGGGTCGATAAGGCACACCACCCGACCGGCCCCACAGAGGTTGAGACCGGGCAGCGGCTCGCCTAGCGCCGAAAGGTGGAAGAACGAGTCGCCGGTGAGAATATGTGGCCGAGTAATGAGCCAGTTGTAGAGGTCGACCTGCTGCGCCTGGGTAAGGCGTAAGTCGTTGTACACGTCGGCACCGCGGCCCGATGGACGCAGACGGGTGAGTCGGAGTTCGGCGCCGTTGTCGTTAGCGAGTTGTTCGAACGCATCGAGTTGACCAACATTTTGATTCGTAACTACCACGCTGATCTTGTAGCCGGTAAAACCTGCGCTATTGAGATTGTTCATGGCATGGCGGACCGCAGCGTAAGAACCTTCGCCACGAATGGGGTCGTTGGTGCCAGCATCAGCGCCGTCGAGACTCAACTGGATGTCCACGTTGTCCATCGACGCCAGACGGGCGGCTTTGGCTTCGTCGAGCAGGTAGCCGTTGGTAGAAAACTTGACGCCCACGTTGCGCGAGATTGCGTATTCGAGGAGTTCGAAGAAGTCGCGCCGTACAAGGGGTTCGCCGCCGCCGACATTGATGTAGAACACCTGCATGTCGTGGAGTTCATCAATTACAGCTTTGGCTTCGGCCGTTGACAACTCGTTGGGGTCACGTTGACCTGATGAACTCAGGCAGTGCACACATTCGAGGTTGCATGCGTAGGTGAGTTCCCAGGTGAGGCAGATGGGTGAATCGAGTCCGCTCTTGAGTTGTTTGACTAGGGCAGGGACAGTGGTTCGACTAGCGGACACAGACGACTCCGGATTCCTCGAGTGAAGCGAGCGCCGACTGGTAGCTCGATGGTGTGTGGGCGGCATCGGCCGCGGCGATTGCTTCGTCGGCGGAAGCGAACTGGGACAAGGACTCAACAAGCGCTACCAAGCCAGGCGATTTGAGAAAGACCAAACGACGGGTATCGAAGTGATAGGCGAGCGCGCCAAAAGGTTCGGGCCGCAGTCCGACCTGTGATGACAAGGTCATCGGTCGCGACGTGTCACAGATCTTGGTGGACAAAGAACGGATCAATCAGAAGCGTTTAGTAAACGCCGCACATGCCGTCGATGGAGATCTCTTCTACGAGAAGTTCGTCGGCCACGGGTTCGGCGGTGTCTTCGTTGGAGGTGGGTTCGTTCGTAGTTGGATCCACGATTGCTCCTTGGGGCTGCGAATTGGGTGATCGCACTCTACCGTTTTGGGCATGACAGTCCCAGCCGTACGAATTGAAGCCAGCGTTCGTCGTCGTGGGCGGGCACTAATTGGGGGTATTCCCGTACGCATTCTTCGGCTTTCTGAGGCGGGTGTTTCGGTCTATAACCGGCTGAACGCGGGGGAAACTCCTTGGTCTCCGGGTTCCAAGGCCTTGGCTCGGCGACTCCTTGAAGCGTCGATGGCGCAACCCATTATTGGTCCTGTATCTGTTGGTCGCGTCGACGTTGCGGTTGTGATCCCGGTGTATGAAGACGCATCTGGTCTTCGTACCTTGTTGACGAGTGGCGCCTTTGCCGGCGTCGATGAAGTAATCGTGGTGGACGACGGTTCACCTAATGCCGATAGCGCCAGCACGGCTCGCGAGCACGATGCAAGAACCATAATCCGACCCACACCAGGCGGGCCCGGCGCAGCCCGAGAGGCCGGATGGAGAGTCGCTTCGGCCGAGTTTATTGCTTTTGTTGATGCCGACTGTTTGCCTCCACACGGGTGGCTTGAGGAGTTGCTCGGACACTTTGGCGATGACGACGTTGTTGCGGTGGCACCGCGTGTCGCGGGCGTGCACGGTACGGCGGCTGGTGGCGGCACGCTGTTAGAGCGCTACGAGGCCGATCACGGACCAATAGATCGTGGGGTTAGGCCAGCACGAGTTGGCGTTGGGGCAGTGCCCTTCGTGCCAACGGCGGCACTGCTCGTTCGCCGAAGTGCGCTCGAAGCAGTGAACGGCTTCAACGAGAGGCTCCGCGTGGGTGAAGATGTGGATTTGGTCTGGCGTCTGCTGGAAATAGGCACGGTGCGGTACGAACCCAGCGTCGTTGTTTCGCACCGGTCACGCCCCGGTTTGGGATCGTGGCTGCGACAGAGGTTCCGGTATGGGCAAAGTGCTGCTGCGCTTGATGAACTCTACCCGGGCCGTTTGGCGGCCGTAGATCTCCATGCTTGGTCGGCGGTCTCGTGGGGCTTCATCGTGGTGGCCAAAAGTCGTGGGAAGGTCGCGGGAGTTGGTGCCGCGGTGTTGTCCACCGGATTACTCGCGCGGCGCCTTAGTGGAACAGTGGACCAACCGGTACGGACAGCGGCGGAGTTGGCTGGATTTGGTCATTTTCGTTCGAGTCACTGGATGGCCCGTGCTGCACGACGTGAGTGGTGGCCTGTGGTCGTCGGTGGAGCCGTTGTTAGTCGCCGGTTGCGGCCAGCCGTCACGAGTGCCTTTCTTGTTGGGCCACTGGTTCGCGAGTTCCGCTCATCACCGAAGGTCGGCATTGTGAAGGCGGTAAGCATCGGACTGGCTGACGATATGGCCTACGGTGCAGGCGTCTGGGCGGGTTGTTGGAAGAAACGACGGTTGGGGCCGCTCCTTCCGAAGATTCGTCTGCCGCGTTCTCGGTAGCCGCTACGGACCGCAGTGGGGCATGGAGCGCCGGGTCTCTGTCCGTCAATTAGGAGGGTGGCCTTGCCACTCGACCGAGAATCGCTAATCTAGGTAAAAGTTAAACGAACGTTCGGAGAATTCCATGAAACGCATCTTTGCCATACTCTTCGCCATCGCGATGTTGGCTTCGTCCTGCAGCGGCGGTGATGGCCTCGCAATCAAGACTTCCGATGGTGCCTCCGGCGACTCCGCAACACCCGCCGAATCCCCAGCTACGGACGCCACAGCTGAGGAGGCCACAGCTGAGGAAAGCTCCTCGTCGAGTAGCAGTTCTTCGGGCGGCCAGTGGTGCGGTCGGGCCGTCACAATGGACGAAACGATGGAAGATCTTGATATCACCGAAGGGCTAGGAGCCATGAGCCAGGTCCGCGACGCAATGCAAGCGCTTCTCAGTGATGCTCCCAATGAAATCAAAGGTGACGTCGCCATCACGCTTGAGGGGCTGGATCTTCTTGTCGGCGCGATCGAAGATGCCGGCGGTGACATCTTCGACGCTGATCTTTCCGTGTTAGAAGAACTGGACGAAGCCAAATACGAAGACGCAGCCAACAACATCGAGCGCTACCTCGAAGAAACCTGCGGCATTGATGTATCTGACTCCGACGTCGATGTTGACACCAGCGACGTCAAGGTCGACGACATCGTCGATGACGGCGGAAGCGTTACGACTCCCAGCGGCATTGTCGACCAAATGGCAGACGCTTTCAAGGACCTTGGCATGTCGGCCGAGGACGCTAGTTGCCTCGCCGAATCGATGGTGGCCAACGGTGTGAATGCCGAGGATGCCAGTGCTTTCTTCGATTTCCTGGAGACCTGTGGTATGACCATGGCTGATTTGGCGGACCTTGGCGGCTAGTTCACCGCAGTCGGTAGCGGGATGCTTTCCCGCTACCGGTCATGGTCACCATCTCATCATCGATTAGTGCGGTGAGATGGGCCATCACACTCGCGCCAGCAGCTTTGTGAAGTTGTTCATCAAGGTCCGGATACATAGCGGCGACCATGTCTGCGATGGCATCTACACCGGACCGAAGGTGGTCGACTATTTGGCGTTCACGAAATTTGCGGTGTTCGAGAAGCGTCGCCGTAAATTGAATCGGGTTTTCGATGGATGGTCCATGCGTCGGGAAGTAGCGCAGGTCGTCCCGCTGGAGCAATAGCTCGAGACTGCGCATGTAGTGACGAAGATCGCCATGCGGTGGCGGGACCACGGTGGTGGACCAACCCATCACATGGTCGCCGCTAAACAGCGCTTGCTCTTCTTGCAGTGCGAAACATAGGTGGTTCGCAATATGCCCGGGGGTGAAAATGACGTCGATGGTCCAGTCGGGCCCTTCCACGACGTCGCCGTGACGTAGTTCGATGTCGGGTACGAAGGTGAGATCGCCAGATTCCTTTGGTTCGGTTCCGTCGGAATCGGGTTCGTCCTCGAATGGAACCGGCTCTTCGGGTTCGTCGGGGTGAGGGCCATAGGCATAGACCGTGGCCCCTGTGGCGGTAGCAAGAGCGACGGTTGCGGGGGAATGGTCGGTGTGCGTGTGGGTGACCAAAATGTGGGTAACACGCTCACCAGCCACGGCCCGTAGTAGCGCGGCAACGTGATCTTTGTCGTCGGGTCCTGGGTCAATAATTGCTACTTCGCCGTGCCCGACGATGTATGTCCCGGTACCCGTGTATGTATACGGCCCAGGGTTGTTCGCGGTTACCCGCCGTATGAGCGGTGAAACCACTTGGACTTCGCCGTAAGGGACTTTGTCCCAGGTGAGAAAGTTGATCCCCATATCGGTAGTGTAAACGACACCCAGATCGGAAATCCCCTCCGACTGTGCCCACCGCAAGGCCCCCACATGCCAGTTTCAAATGAGCAGGTCATCGAAGCACTGCGACCTGTACAAGATCCCGAACTCAATCGGTCAATTGTCGACCTCGATATGGTGCGCGACGTCGTTATCAGCGGCGGGCAAGTGGCACTAGAAATCACCCTCACCATCGTCGGCTGTCCGCTACGTAACGAAATTACAAGTCGTGTCACCGAGGCCTTGGTCGCCTTGCCTGAGGTTGACGATGTTGACCTGCGATTCGGTGTCATGACCGACGAGCAGCGCGCCGCGGTGCGCGAAATGCTCGTGGGCGATCCCAGTGCGACAGCCGGATCACAGCAGGCACACGGTCACGCGGAGGGTCGCAGCATTCCGTTTGCCGATGCCACAAGCCGTACGCGAGTCTTACTTATCTCCTCCGGTAAGGGAGGGGTTGGCAAATCATCAGTCACCACGAACTTGTCTATTGCCTTGTCCAACCGAGGCAAGTCCGTGGCTGTCGTCGACGCCGACGTATGGGGATTCTCAATCCCACGCATGCTCGGTGTACAGCGACCCCCGACCATCATCGACGAAATGCTCATTCCGCCCGAAGCTCATGGCGTCAAGATGATCTCGATGGGATTTTTTGCAGAAGAGGACCAGCCAGTGATCTGGCGTGGCCCAATGTTGCACAAAGCCCTCGAACAATTTCTTACTGACGTGTTCTGGGACGATCCCGACTACCTCCTTATTGATCTTCCCCCGGGTACCGGTGATATTTCGCTTTCGTTGGCGCAGTTCTTACCCAACAGCGAGGTCTACGTCGTCACTACACCTCAACCGGCCGCGCAGCGCGTTGCCCAACGAGCGGCATTCATGGCTACCAAGGTGAATCTCAAAGTTAACGGTGTCATCGAAAATATGTCCTGGTTCACCGGCGACGACGGCAAGAAGTACGAAATATTTGGCAACGGCGGGGGCGATGAACTTGCCAAGCGCATCGACGTTCCCCTTCTGGGCCAAATACCGCTAATCCCGGAGTTGCGCATTGGTGCCGACACCGGACGGCCAATTGTGGTTACTGACCCCGAAGGCGAAGCTAGTTTGGTCTTCAACCAGATTGCCGAAACCATCGATGTCAAGTTGGCGCCAACTCGGCGACATCACCCTGAACTCAAGATCAATTAGGACTTAGGAGCATTTATGCACGTTCGTATTGGTGTACTGCACACCGCCAAAGAACTCGATATCGAAATGGCTTCCGACACTGAGGCCGCCGCGCTACGCGACGACCTTGATGCGGTACTTGGCTCTGGCGAGGGAGTTCTTTGGTTGACCGACATGCGCGGTCGCCAAGTAGGCGTTGCGGTGTCCAAAGTGGCCTACGTAGATATCGAGGGTGACGCCTCTGGCGCCAAGATCGGTTTCGGGGCTTAGCTCTTCAACCGGCGGGGCCACAACCCAGCTAATCTGCCGCTGTGGCTTCCTTAGGCGAACTCGCCCGCACCTACACCGACCTCACGGCCGAGGAGATAGCGCACTTGCGGCGTCTCGTCGCCAGCTGGGACCTGCTTAGCGATATCTCGTTCGCTGACATGTTGCTCTTTGGTCGGGTGCGTGATGAGGACGATCGATTTATCATTTTGGCTCAGATACGCCCCACGACTGGCCCGACTATGTATCGCTATGACCGTGTGGGGCAGATCGTGCCGGCGCATGGCCGACCCATGCTTACGGCGGCCTTCGAACGGCAAGATCTCATGGACGGGGGGTTGCTGTTCCGTGACCCTCCGCGCATTCGCGTGCTGGATATTCCGATTGTTCGTGAAGGTCGTGTCCTCGGCGTCGTGTCGCGCCAGTTCACGCCTGATTCGCAACGCGAGCCGGGCGAACTCGAAGTCGCATACTTTACGGTATGTCGTCGTCTTGACCGGATGGTCGCCGAAGGAAAGTTCCCCTATGTTGGCCAGTCCGATACCACCGACCATCGGCCGCGTATCGGCGATGGCGTGGTGCTGGTTAATGCCCAACAGCGCATCATTTTCTTGTCGCCAAACGCCCGATCGGTCCTTCTTCGGCTAGGTGTGAACGCCGCAATCGAGGGCAAGACATTTGGGGAACTCGGCTTGCGGACGCCGCGTATGACACGGGCATTAGACAACGTGGTTATGGGCATAGACGAGTTCGAATCAGGCGGCGTAACTACGGTGGTGGCAGCATGTTTGCCTTTGGTCGAGGCCGGTGAACTCACCGGAGGGCTGGTCCTTGTTCGTGATATTTCCGAACTTCGCAGTCAACGTCGCCTTCTCCAATCGAAGGACGCCACCATTGCCGAGATTCATCACCGGGTGAAGAACAATTTGCAGACCATTTCTTCGTTGTTGCGGCTCCAGGGTCGGCGGCTCGTTGGGACCGATGCGAAGTTGGCAATTGACGAGTCAGTTCGTCGTATTCAGTCCATTGCTGTGGTGCACGAAATCTTGTCGCAAGAGTCAGGCGACGAGGCCCCCTTTGACGACATAGTGCGGCCACTGGTTCGTCTTGTCGAAGAGGGGTTGGTTGATCCCAACCATCCAATTCGCTTCGATGTCGAAGGCAATGCAGGAGCATTGTCCACCGACCAATCCACGCATTTGGCGGTGGTGCTTACCGAGTTGTTGCAAAATGCGGTCGAGCATGCCTTCACCGAGGCCACCGAGGTCAAACCTCAAGTTGTCACGGTCCGTATGGCAAACGATGGTGAACAGGTTCACGTTTCGGTGTGTGACAACGGAATTGGATTGGGTGACGCCGACGCAGAACCCGTCCCCGACCTAGGGCTCACTATTGTTCACACCTTGGTCACAGCCGAACTGCGCGGCACGCTAAATTACCGACCAACTAAGCCTGGCGAGCACCACTCCGGAACAACGGTTGCTATTAGCTTCCCGTTGCTGACGGCTAATTAACCAGAAACAGCGCGAACCAGAACTAGTTGCTAAGCACAGCCGAGGCGAGCTTTGCCGCCCGACGGTCGCGAGCGAGCCGACGCCGAATTGTTCGACGCTCCTCTTCTGAAGCGCCACCCCAGACCCCAGAATCCTGGTTGGTGGCTAGGGCAAAGTCGAGACATGGTTGCTTGGTAGGACACATATCGCAGACCGCCTTGGCATGGGCTATCTGTTCGATTGCATCTCCCGTTGCACCAATGGGGAAAAACAGCCCAGGATCGGTATCTCGGCACGCTGATTGGTTGTGCCATGTGAGGGCGTCCAAAGACGTAGGAAATGTTAAAGCCACGAATTCTCCTGTCAGTACAGACGAGGGTGTCTGCGTGTCCGTCCTTGCTGGTTCCCCCCAAGCAAAACCGAACTCTTCGGAACTTACATTTGATAAGCGGCCACCGCAAGGGCAACTTGTGCATATTGGGCAGATCTTTTGCCTTTTTTCTGCTCGGCATTGATCGCGGCGTAAAGTCAGAGGCGTGACCGTCATCATTGCGCACCGCGGTGCCCGGGCCTCAGCCCCGGAGAACACCATCGAAGCTTTCCAATTGGCCATCGATCAGGGTGCCGATGGCATCGAACTCGATGTGCGTCGAACAAGCGATGATGTGCTGGTGGTACATCACGATGCGCACTTGTCCGATGGGCGCGTTCTCGTCGAAACGTTGTCTGATGACTTACCTGACAGCGTTCCGCTGCTTGTCGAGGCGCTGGAAACCTGCACCGGCACATGGCTCAATGTCGAGATCAAGAATTTCCCTGGCGACCCCGATTACGACGAGGACAACACTATTGCGGTGGCCGTCGCTGGGCTGGTTGCGGCATTCCGCACACCAGACGACGTCCTTGTGTCGTCGTTCAACACTGGTTCACTTCGCCGGTTCCAGGCTATCGACCCCACCATTCCCGTGGCAACGATCGCGTTCGATGTCCTCGACCCACAACAACTAATCGAACGAGCGGTGGCCGAGGGTCACGCGGCGGTCAACCCCTACCTGACGATCGCCGACCGGCGATTTGTTGAACGAGCTCACGATGCCGGCTTGGCGGTGAACGTGTGGACAGTCAACGATGCGGAGACAATCATTCGTATGGCGGGGTATGGGGTCGACGGGATCATCACCGACGATCCGGCCTTGGCGTTGCGGGCGCTCGGAAATTAGTTCGGTAATTCGGGCTGGCCTTGCTTGTACAGCCACTGGTCAAAGAAACTCTTTAGATCTTGCCCGCTGATCTCTTCGGCCAAAGAAACAAAGTCAGCCGTGCGGGCATTGCTGTAGGCGAACTTTGAGGTCCACGCCGGAAGAAGGTCGAAGAATGCCTCATCGCCGATAGTGCGTCGGAGAGCATGGAGAGTGGCTCCACCACGGAGATAAATCGTGTCCGCAAAAAGGTTGTCTGCTGACGGCGAGCCGGGTGGGTTAACGAATGTGGGTAGTGATTCGATCATGGCGTCGATCGGGTTACCGAGGTGCTCAAACCACAGATATTGCGCGTAAGTCGCGAATCCTTCGTTCAGCCAAATGTCGGTCCAATCGGCGAGCGATACGGAATCGCCAAACCATTGGTGGGAAAGCTCATGAGCTTGCGTTGCCTCAGCAAATAATCCTCCGGACCCCGACAACATGTCACTAGAGAAAACCGAGAGCGTTTGGGTCTCAAGGGCACCGCCGACGGCGTCATCAACGGCGAGAACCCCATACGCCTCAAATGGGTAGGGGCCAAATATTGTCGAAAAGTAGGCCAACATTTCACCCAGCGGTTCTACATCGACCGTTGCATCAGCGGCAACAACTTCGTTAAAGGCATGACGGATAATGACCCCATCAACCGGTGGGGCATCAACGAAGACGAGATTGTCGATCGCCAATGTGGTCAGATAGCTAGCCATGGGTGACCCAGAGACGTAGAACCAGGTGGTCGTGCCGTCGGCGTTGTTGGATTGGGATTGGAGTAGGCCATTGGCGATGACGCCGAACGATGAATCGGCGGTGATTGTGAAACTGTAGAGCGCTTTGTCAAGGGGGTGATCGTTGACCGGGAACCAGCCAGCGGCCCCCGTGGGCTCGCCGGCGACATAGATCGCAGATCCCGTGTCTGTCCATCCGTTAACCGGCGTGACCGTTGGTGCACGAGATTGCCCCGGGAGGCCGTGGTAGGTAGTCGTAACCGTGAATTCTTCGCCGGCTGAGATGGTTTCTGACGGCCTTACGGTGAGTTCGCCACTGCTGCGGATAAAGGTCGCTGCGTCGTCATTGACTTGGAGCCGATCGATAGTCAGTCCGTCGAAATCAAGATTGAACGTGGTCAGATCTTCTTGCGCTGAGGCAGACATGGTGACGGTGGCGACAATCTCGCGGGTGATCGCTGACCACGCCAGGGCAATGTCGTAGCTTGCAACGTCAAATCCACCGTTTCCGAGGTGGGGGAACAGTGAGTCGCCTAACCCTGGTGACCCGGGTAACTCCAGCATCTGGTCGGAGGAAGACTCCTCGAGTGCGGGAGTGTTCTCTGCGTCGGTTGTTGGTTCATCTGTGGGTGCTGTATCGACGGCCTGGGATTCCTCGGACACGACGTCAAGACTGACCGAGCATGCGGCGGCGATTAAGACCCCAATGAGGAGAACGAAGATCGGCCGAGCGTGCATCGAGAGCAAGTATCGCGGGTATTAGCCCGGGGGTTACGTCAGTGGCTGAACTAGGCGGAGTACTTCGGGTTTATGACTGATGCGCAGGGCGCTTACGGTTCCAAGAAAGTCACCGTCGACCTGGTAGGGAAATGGTGAATGGCCAATGACCTCGAACGAAGATAGGTCGTGCTGGTAGTCGATGTGGCTCTTTGATTGGAGCGAGTCGGGCGAGCGCAACGCCCCAATGAGCGCCGGTACCAACTTCGAAGCGCTTAACGAGCGCATTGTTATGGCAACCAGGCCACGGTCGAGCGTGGCCTCGGTTGCAATGTCGAAAGGTTTGGAACCCAGATAGGTGTAGGGATTGGTGTTCATGCAGATGGTGAAGTAGCCGTCGGTTACCTCGGTTCCGTCGGGGAAACGGATGGTAAACCTCGGCTGCTTACGGTCATAGTGCCACAACCAGGTGGTGAGGCCCGCGTAGGCGAAAAGCGCATGGTTGAGATATCGCTTGAGGTTGCCGCGTCGTTCGACTTGTTTGATCAGTGCCGCATCGAACCCGATACCCGCATGAAAAAGAAAGTAGCGACGGTTAACCGACCCTAGTCCTACCGACGCGATGCTGTTTGCGTTGATGGCTTGGAGAATTTGTTGGGTTGCCTCAACCGGATCATCGGCAAGTCCCAGGGTGCGAGCGAAAACGTTCGTTGATCCACCTGGCAGCGTGGCCAGAGCGGTATCGGTATGCACCAACCCGTTGGCAACCTCGTTCTGCGTGCCATCACCACCGAGGACCGCGACAATATCGACGCCGTCGGATGCCGCAAATTGCGCCAATCTTGTGGCGTGGCCCCGTCGTTTGGTTTCCACGATCGACACATCGTGATGGGCACTCAAAGCCTGCTCGATAATGACGCGAGCGCGCGGGGTCACCGAGGAAGCGAATGGGTTGACGATGAGCTGAATCCTCACTGGTGTGAGGGTACCGAACCCGCCTGGTGATGGCATTCACCATGACCAGATGGCACCAAGAACGTGGTTGAACCGCAGACCAGGGCTTGAATTTTCAGTGGTTATCGTCGCTAAGTTACCCGTGGGTTGCATAACGGGTGCCCAACGACGCAAACTGCATCTATGAAGATTGCTGTCTGTGTGAAGCAGATCCCCGACCCCGCGGATCCTGGTGCGCTCGATCTTGAGACCAACACCTTGAAGCGCGATGTAAAGCTCATCCTCGACGAGTCTGACTCGTACGGTGTTGAGATGGCCCTCCAGTTGGCTGAGTCTGCCGGTGGCGGCACAGTGACATTGATTTCCATGGCTCCCAATGCCGAGGTTAACGGTTTGCGTACTGCGCTCGCTATGGGTGCTGATGATGCCATTTTGATTTCTGACGATGCTTTGGCCGGAACCGACGCCCTCGGAACCGCCAAGATGTTGGCTAAGGCCATCGAGCGGGTGGAAGCTGATTTGGTCCTTACCGCTACCGAGTCCTCCGATGGTTACACCGGAACGGTTCCTGTACAGATCGCTGAACTGTTGGGCCTTCCTTCGGTGACCTTCGCTAAGGAGATCACGGTCGCCGACGGCGCCGTTGCCGTGAAGCGGCAAACTGAAGCTGGCTACGACGAGGTCACGTGTCCACTACCTGCCCTGGTGTCGGTGACGGCTGGTGTTGTCGAGCCTCGTTACCCGTCGTTTAAAGGCATCATGGGCGCCAAGTCCAAGCCGGTAGAGAACCTCACGGTCGCCGATCTTGGTTTCACCGCCGAGCAGGTTGGCTGGGCCGGTGGTGGCCAAAGGATCACTGCTGTTGAGGACGCTGCGGAGCGTGCCTCTGGCGAAGTAATCGTTGATGAAGGCGAAGCCTACGCAAATATTGTTTCGTTCCTGGAAGAATTGAAGGTCATCTGATGACGATGTTGTGGGTTCACGCAGAAGCGACCGACGGTAAAGTCGCCACAATCACGCTCGAAATGTTGGCTAAGGCCCGCGATCTTGCCGAACACGTTGGCTGTGTCATGGTTGGCGACGCTGAGGCTGTTGCTGCCGAACTTGGCGCTCACGGTGCGAGCATTGTGTTCTCCACCGGTGACCTCGACGGCGCTTTGGCCGGCCCAGCGCTAGCTGCCGGTCTTGCTGCGGCTATTAGCGCCGGTGCGATTCCTGATGCGATCTTGTTTGGCACCACCCAAGATGGCCGCGATATTGCGGGCCGTCTGTCGGCGAAACTCGACGCTCCGGTCATTACCAATGTCGTTGATCTCGAAGCTGGCGAAGGCAGCCTTATTGCTACCGAGCCAATCTTTGGTGGAACAACCAATGTCAAGACGATTTTCACCTCCGATAAGCCGGGCATTTTCTTGGTTCGTCCGAAGTCATTCGAAGCTGTTTCGGTTGACGGGGTTGCCGCAAAGGTTGCTCCACTTGCCGTGCCTGATCTGGGTGCCACTGGTGGCGCCCGGGTTGTGAATCGTCATGTCGAAGAGTCCGATGGCCCGAAACTCGACGAAGCAGCGATTGTTGTTTCCGGTGGTCGTGGTCTTGGTGATGCCGAGAAATTCAGCATTATCGAAGATTTGGCTAAAGCCCTAGGCGGAGCGGCCGGCGCATCTCGTGCTGTCGTCGACGCCGGTTGGGTTCCCTTCAGCTACCAGGTCGGCCAAACCGGCAAGGTAGTAAAGCCGGACCTCTACATCGCCGCTGGCATTTCCGGTGCTACCCAGCACATGGTTGGCATGAAGGGCTCCAAGACCATCATTGCCATCAACAAAGACAGCGAAGCGCCCATCTTCGGCATTGCCGACTTGGGCATTGTGGGCGACGTCCACAAGGTGCTCCCACAACTGTTGGAAGCACTAGCAAACCGCTAAAGACCAAATCAAAGGGCCGGATCACCTACCGGTGGTCCGGCCCTTTGTTGTTTTCATGGGACCAGTGTGCGGTTACCCAAGTTGGTCGCGGGCGGCACAAAATGCGGAGACGGCATGGTCAATTTGTGCTGATGTGTGGGCCGCGGAGAGCTGAACTCGGATTCGGGCCTGTTCCCGCGGAACAACAGGGAACGAGAAGGCGATTGCATACACACCATCGGCGAGGAGCAGATCTGCGGTGGCGGATGCAATTCGGGCGTCGCCGTACATCACCGGGACGATGGGATGGTCACCGGCGAGAATAGGGAAGCCCTGGGCAGTCATCGATGCTCTAAATTGTTGCGTATTGGAACGCAGTTGTTCCCGGAGATCGGGGTTTTCGTCGATCAGTTCGAGAGCACGAATCGAAGCGGCTGCAATGGTGGGGGCAAGGGTGTTGGAGAATAGGTAGGGGCGCGACCGCTGCCTGAGCAGGTCGATGACTTCTCTGCGTCCACTGGTGTAACCGCCGCTAGCGCCGCCAAGTGCCTTGCCGAGGGTGCCGGTA
Organism: uncultured Acidimicrobiia bacterium; assembly: GCA_964196475.1. Classification (GTDB taxonomy): domain Bacteria; phylum Actinomycetota; class Acidimicrobiia; order Acidimicrobiales; family JAHEJN01; genus CAWKZT01. The sequence goes on along the minus strand of CAXMUI010000064.1, from coordinate 1,771 downwards.
AAGATGTCCACCCGGTCCTGCACGCCGCATAGTTCAGGTGTGCCGCGCCCCGTGGGGCCAACAAACCCGACCGCGTGCGAGTCATCCACCATCACCATGGCACCAAATTCGTCGGCCAGTTCACAGATTTCGTCGAGCTTGGCAAAGTGCCCGTCCATCGAGAACACCCCGTCGGTTGCAATCACCGTTCGTCGTGCGCCGGCGGCGTCGATCAGGGCGGCGCGGAGTTGCGCCATATCTCCGTTTGCGTAGCGAAACCTTTGGGCCTTGCAGAGTCGGACCCCGTCGATGATCGACGCGTGGTTCAACTCGTCACTGATAATGGCGTCGTCTTTACCCAGAATGGTCTCGAACAATCCGGTGTTGGCGTCGAAACATGAGCTGTACAAGATGGTGTCATCGGTGCTTAGGAATCCGCTGATCCGTTGTTCCAGTTTCTTATGGATCGATTGTGTTCCGCAGATGAACCGGACCGAGGAGAGCCCGTAGCCCCACTGGTCTAATCCGTCATGCGCGGCGGAAACTATGTCGGGGTGAGATGCGAGACCCAAATAGTTGTTGGCACAAAAGTTGGTTACCTCGCTGCCGTCATCAAGAGCGACGATGGCCGACTGGGGTGAATTGAGCACCCGCTCATGTTTGGTCAGACCATCAGCTTCGATGGTGTTGAGTTCGTCTTGGAGACTCTGAAGGGTGTTCATGTGACAGCGGTCCAATCGAGAAGCACTTTGGCGGATCGGTAATCCATAGCGGAGGCAAACGCTGCTTCGAAGTCGTTTGCCGCGAATCGGTCAGTGATGACCGGCGAAATGTCCAGGCCAGTTTGCAACATGATGGTCATGGCATACCAAGTCTCGTACATCTCCCGACCATAGATTCCCTTGATCGTCAACATGTTGAATATCACCGTGGTGAGATCAACTTCGACGTCATTTGATGGGATTCCGAGTATGGCAATCTTGGCCCCGTGGGCCATGTTTTGGATCATCTCGTGGAGTGCGGAGGGATTTCCGGACATTTCCAGGCCAACGTCGAATCCTTCGCGCATTCCGAGTTCCTCTTGCACCTGTTCTAGTGAGGTCGTACGGGTGTCGACGGCGACGGTGGCGCCCATCTTCATGGCAAGGTCTAGTCGGTGTTCGTTTATGTCAGTGACGACGATGAACCGGGCGCCGGCGTGTTTGGCCACCGCAGCAGCCATAAGTCCGATGGGACCTGCGCCGGTGATCAGAACATCTTCACCCAATATTGGGAAGGACAACGCGGTGTGCACGGCATTGCCGAGCGGATCAAATATTGCGGCAATGTCGGTATCGATATCTGGATCATGAGCCCATACGTTGGCCATCGGCATGCTGATGTATTCGGCGAATGCGCCCGATCTGTTAACCCCGATGCCGGATGTGTAGGCGCATAGGTGGCGTCGACCAGCCATGCAGTTTCGGCACCGGCCGCAAACAACATGGCCTTCTCCGCTAACAATTTCGCCGACGGTGAAGTCGTTGACATTTGATCCCACTTCGACGATCTCGCCGACGAACTCGTGCCCGACGATGAGCCCTGGCTTGATGGTCTCTTGTGCCCACGCGTCCCAGTTGTAGATGTGAAGGTCGGTTCCGCAAATGCCAGTTGTATGGACCCTAATCAGCACGTCGTTGATGCCGACCTGGGGCATTGGCACATCTTCGAGTGACAGTCCGGGTCCGGCCGTGGCTTTGACGAGGGCCTTCATATGCACTCCATGGGTTGGTGAATATCCATCATAGTGGAT
>CAXMUI010000063.1:0-1743 GCA_964196475.1 uncultured Acidimicrobiia bacterium | reverse complement strand
GCCTTCTACAAAGTTGATGGTCACCAACGCGGTGACCTTCTTCTCCTCGCAGTTCATACTGGCAATCGATGCCCGGGGGTACTCCGCCAGAATTTCGGTGGGCTTGCCCGACATCGCCGACTGTTTGAACACCAGCAGGCGTTGGTCGGTTAATGCCACAAGCCCGCTCGGTGGGAAATCGGCAGCCGGAGCATGCGTCTGCTCGGCGATCTTTTCTTGAGCTTTCTTGGCCGACTTGTGACCAACGACGGCACCAATAACACCGAACTGCGTCATACCAACTTGGCTTTTTAGGCCGCCCACCGGTTGGGCCACCGTGGTATCAACAACCTGTTCGCCCGGGAGAAGAAACTCGTCGCGAACCTTCTCGATTTTCTTACGCAGTATTTTGCTCATAGGCGAATCCTATGGCATCGACGCCCGATCTCGGGTCGTCAACCAAGCCTCGATGATTGGCTTAGCTCCTTCGTAGCCACGTCGGGCAATGTCACGATGATTCTCGAACTTCAGTAGGCCAACGCCATCAAGATCGAGGTCTAAGTAGAGGTCAACCATGTCGTTGTCGTCGGATTGTTTACGGGCCGCTGTGGATCCTATGAGCATCGAACTCATCAAAGTCTGCCCAATGTCGGGGAACACCGCTGTTTGCTTTCCGAACCGATTACGTAATACGTCAAAGCCAGAAACTGATAGCCCAAAATCGTGATCTGCGCTTGGTCCACCGGGTGGCGAGACATCAATTGCTATCACGGTGCCGATCGAACGGTCCTGATGCATTGGCCCCACCGGAACATTGTCCAGCACACCGCCATCGACATGGAGGTCGCCATCGATCGGGACGGGCGGCAAGGCCACAGGGATCGCCACGCTGGCCCGCACGGCGCGAGCCATATCGCCGCTTCGGTGAACGGCCAGTTCGGATTTCGTGATGTTGGTTGACACGCAATAGAACGGGATCCACAAGTCGAGAATATCCCAGCCGCCGAACCTCGTCTGGACGCTCGCCGCCATCTTGGCCGCCTTGAACAACGACACCATCGGAACCGTGTAGTCCAATATGTCCTTGCGGAATTCAGCAATGGAGGCCTGCAAAATTTCCTCTGTTGTGCCATCCTGCGCAGCAAGTCCGCCGATAGCCGCACCCATTGAGGCGCCACCTATACGGTCGTAGTGGAGCCCAGCCTCGGTGAGGGCTTGCAATGCCCCAATGTGGGCGATGCCTTTGGCTCCGCCTCCGCCCAACACCACGCCTAGTCCGTTACCGGTGGCTAGGCGCCCAATGCGAGCAAAGTGTCGGTCATCGCCGGCCCTCACGTTGTGCACCTCACCTACCGAGAATCGCGAAGCAAATTCCGCTGTCGAACGTGGGCGACTTGTACCTGAGTGATGAACGCGAACCAACCAGGCCGAACCTCGTTGCACATCGGTGAGCAGATCTAAACGTTGCCGAATTTGATCTGCCTCGACCTCATCGGGATTGGCCGAGCAGGCGAGAACGAACCGATCACTCTGACAGATTGCTTTCGTCGACCACCGAGTTGGGTCGGTATCGGCCTCAAGCACAACGTAGTCATGGGCCACATCGGACTCGTGCAAGAACTGGCTAGCCCGAGCATCACCACCATGACCATTGGGGTCTCGCACGTACTGTTCGAGGTTGGACGATGTCAGATGCAACGTGGACCCAAACGGCTCAACCGCAGCAACTAACGGGACAAATAGCAACGGCTCCGAGTTTGGAAT
>CAXMUI010000062.1:0-5373 GCA_964196475.1 uncultured Acidimicrobiia bacterium | reverse complement strand
CATCGAAGCGACCGTCGCCGTCATCTTCGATGACGACGCAATCCTCAGCGAGGACTATATCTTTGATCGTCAGACGCTAACTGATGCCGGAATCTCGGCACCGATCGCCTGGCTCTCGTTCTCCACCAACGACGCAACAAGCGCCGTCGTAGTCCAGGCAACGGTCGATGCAATCTCGGCCAGCTTTCCTACTTCGGATGTCTTTACCGCCGACGAGTTCAAGGACTCGATCTCGGGATCGGTTGATCAACTCCTCACGATGATCAACGTCATGGTTGCTTTGGCCGTCATTATTGCCCTCATCGGGATCGCCAACACGCTGGCACTCTCGGTCTTCGAGCGCACCCGTGAGTTGGGGTTGTTGCGAGCAGTTGGCATGACCCGCACCCAACTTCGACGCATGGTCCGCTTTGAGGCCGCCCTGGTTGCGCTCTTTGGCGCAGCGCTCGGCGTGGCGATTGGGATCGGATTCGGTTGGGGTGTGGTGTCTGCCCTACCTAGTCCGTTCGACAGTTCCTTCGCCGTGCCAGTCAACCGCATCATCATCCTGGTGGTGATCTCCGGTGTGGCTGGAGTGTTGGCCGCTGTGCTCCCCGCCCGCCGGGCCGGAAAGCTCAACGTGCTCAACGCCATCGCTCAGTAGACCGGGCCACACACAGTCCGCAGCATTTGTCCCAGCCCCACTACCCGAACCCCGGGTAGTGGGGCTGGGATTTGCGCGTTGCAGCCTAGATTGGACAGATGACTGATGCTCCCCCCGCAACCGTTTCCTCGACCGTCGCGGCCCTCGCCCAAAAAGCCCGCAAAGTCTACGGTGAAGGCGACACTCAAGTTATTGCCCTCGACGATGTCGATGTGTCGTTTCACACCGGTAAATTCACCGCCATCATGGGTCCATCGGGCTCAGGAAAGTCCACGCTTATGCACTGCATGGCAGGACTCGACGAACTCAGTGGTGGCAACGTCTTCATCGGCACCGACGACCTCACCACGCTTTCGGACAAAGAACTCACGTTGCTACGCCGTGACCGTTTGGGGTTCATTTTCCAAGCCTTCAATTTGGTGCCCACACTCAGCGCTATCGAGAACATCACCCTGCCGATGGACCTAGCTGGCGTCATACCAGATCCGGCTTGGCTCGATCAGGTGGTCACCACAGTTGGCCTAGCAGATCGTCTTACCCATCGGCCCAACGAACTTTCCGGCGGACAGCAACAGCGTGTTGCAGTAGCACGAGCCATGGCTAGTCGGCCTGACATCATCTTTGCCGACGAACCAACGGGCAACCTCGACAGTCGCACCGGCTCAGAGATCCTCGAGTTTATGCGTCAAGCCGTCGACACGCTTGGACAAACCATTGTAATGGTGACCCACGATGCCAACGCCGCAGCATTCGCCGACCGGGTGGTCTTTCTGGCCGACGGTGCGGTAGTTCACCGCATGGATAACCCAACCGCTGACGACATCTTCGATTGCTTGCGCCGCCTCGGCGACTGAAATGACTCTTCTCAAGCTCACCTTTAAGAACTTCCTCGCGAATAAGTGGCGCTTCTTGCTCACCCTCATCGCGGTGACCCTCGGCGTCACGTTCACGATCGCGGTATTTGTATTCACTGATTCCATGCGCGCCACTTTTGACGATCTCTCTGGCGATATCCAAAGCGGATTTGACCTTGCTGTTCGCTCGGAACTCGAATTCGGAGACCGGATAGAATCCGCGCCGGTGCCGGTGGACGTACGAGCACAGATAGCTGGCATCCCCGGCGTCGTCGCCGCCCAGCCACGCATCTTCGAACTCAACGTCATCGCCATTCAGGCCAACGGCGAAGCCGCCACCACAAATGGCCCTCCCAACATCGGCCTCAACTGGGAAACCGAAACAGCCGACCGCGTGCTCTTTGTTGCTGAAGGCCGTCCACCGGACGCCCCCGGCGAAATATCTATGGATATCAACGCTGCAGCAGATGGCGATTTCATTGTTGGGGATAGTTACAACGTGCTTACTCCTCACGGCACCGCCGAGTTCGAGTTGGTAGGCACATTCAGCTTTGCTGACCCCGAAGAATCCGCTCTCGTTGGCGCCAAACTCATTGCGTTCGAGACACAGGACGCCGTCACCTTGTTGAACAACGGCGAAGGCTACGACGACATCGTTGTCGAGTTAGCCAATGGGGCCGACCTGGATTTGGTTACCCAACAAATCACCCAAGCTTTACCCGATGGTCTGGAAGTTGTTACTCAAGAGGTCCTCATCGACGAACAAACGGCCGAGTTTGATGAAGTCATTGGCATTTTTCAAACCGTCCTGCTCACCTTCGCGTTCATCATTTTGATTGTTTCCGCTTTCATCATTTACAACACATTCACCATTCTCATCAGCCAACGCGTCCGCGAGTTCGGCCTACTGCGAGCGTTAGGGGCCAGCGGCGGCCAAATCACCCGTTCGGTCATTCTTGAAGCGTTCATTGTCGGCGTAATTGCGACGATTCTCGGCATTATTTTCGGTTACGCGCTGGCCATCTTTCTGCGTTGGTTACTCGCCGCTCTCGACTTCGGACCAGAAGGAGGCGGGCTACCCCTCACCCCAGCCACCTTCCTTTATGGCATTTTCGTTGGCATCGGAATAACGGTGGTGTCTGCGGTTTCACCCGCCATCAAGGCACGCAAGGTGTCCCCCATGGCCGCTCTGCGTGACGACGTTCGCCTGCAAGCCGACAACACAAAACATCGACCCAAATTGGGCATCGGTCTGGTCATTCTCGGCCTACTGATTGCCGCGATGGGCATTGCTGGCGAATGGCAAGGCCTACTCGTTCTCGCTCCCGCTGGGGCTGGACTGATTAGCGCTGGCGCCAAACGCATCGACCGCAACCTCAGCCGATTCGTGCTACTTGCGGTGGGCATCATTTATCTCCTGCTATCAGCCACCGTCGACTTTGGCACCGGACGGACGCTCGTCCTCCTCGGCGCCGGTGCGGCAGTTACCTTTCTTGGCGTCAACAAAGTCAGTCCCATGTTGGCCCGTCCGGTGGCTTCGCTTGTTGGTCGTGTCCCAACCTCACTGGTTGTTGGCATTTTGGGTATCGGCGCCGGTCTACTCACGGTGATGTCACTCATCGGGGTCGTTACCTCGTTGCCCGGAAGTTTGGCGTTACTCATCCCCGCAGCCTTTTGTGCGATGGCTGCATGGCTCGCTATCGACACCGTGCCCGCCGGGTTTCGCGTTACTGGTCGTCTAGCTCGCGAAAACGCCAGCCGGAATCCTTATCGCACCGCGTCCACCGCCGCGGCACTCATGATTGGCCTGGCACTCGTAACCAGTGCCTCAATTGTTGGGTCGTCGTTAAAGGCATCGTTCTCCGACGTTCTTCAAGAGGCCGTCATCTCTGATTGGTTCATCACTCCTCCTGGCAACGGCGACCCCTCCCAGGCCTTTAGCACCGAGGTCGCCGCCACCATGGGCGCCCTGCCTGAAATCGACGAGGTAGCTGCCTACCGCTACAGCCCCGAAGCATTCAGCATCACCAAGACGGTCAACGGCGAAACCACCGAAGACACCTTCGATGGTCTCGCGGCCGACCTCGCCGCCACCGACCGTCACATGTTTTTGGACTATCTAGACCGCGACGAATCACTCATTGGACCCAACGCCATACTCCTCCACGATGACTTCGCCGAGGACCGCCAGCTTGAGGTTGGCTCCACGTTTGCTGTCGGATTCAACGATGGTTCGGTTGAACAACTAACGGTTGCCGGCATCTATAGCGACAACGCACTATTAGGCAACCGGGTGGTCGACCTCGACCTATGGAATCGTAAATTCACCAGCACAACCGATCAGTTCGTTTCGGCAATTGCCGCCGACGGCTTCTCTGAAGAAGAAGTTCGCGCCGCGCTCCAATCCGCTATCGGTGTGGACTACCCGCAACTCAACATCGAGACAGTGGACGAATACCGCGACTCGATCGCATCCACCATTGACGATCTCTTAATCATCGTCAATGTGCTTCTTGGGTTGGCCGTAGTCATTGCCCTAGTAGGCGTGACTAACACGTTGGCCCTCTCCGTCTTCGAACGCACCCGCGAGCTTGGTCTCGTTCGAGCAGTCGGTATGACCGCACAACAGGTACGACGAATGGTCCGTTTCGAAGGTGTCATTGTGTCAATCTTCGGCGGCCTGCTCGGCGTGGGTCTTGGCCTAGTCCTCGGAGCGATCGCCGTCCAGGTCATTCCTGACAGCTTCGTTAGCCAACTAGATATCCCGTACACACAACTGGTGATCTATATCTTCCTCGCGGCCATGGCCGGTCTGTTTGCTGCCGCCATGCCTGCTCGCCGAGCCTCGAAACTCAACGTATTGGATGCAATTTCCTACCAGTAGGTGTTCATTTTCTCGAGCCACCCAAGCTGGCGCCAACGCGCTTCTTCGGTAGGTTGAATCGATGACCGACGTAGAGTTTCGCGCCGTTGAGCCCGATCATGTTGATGCTGTCTGGTGTATGCAGCAGTACTTTGCCGAACTCGAAGCTCGCTTTGCCCATGGGTTCGACATGGCAGGCGCCCATGCCCTCGATATCGACGCTATGCGCTCGCCTGATGGACAATTTATTGTCGCCTATTTCGCCAACAAGCCCGTTGCCTGCGGCGGGATCCGCCCGCTCGGAGAACAGATTGGCGAGATTAAACGGATGTGGCTCGATTCTTCTGTGCGGGGCCGTGGCCTCGGGCGTCAATTGCTCCAAGCACTCGAAAACTCAGCCGTTGTTTACGGGCACCGCGCTCTCCGTCTCGACACCAACGAAACCCTTGTCGAGGCCATCGCCCTCTACGAATCATCGGGCTATGTGGCCATCGACCGCTACAACGATGACCCCAACCCGACCCACTTCTTCGAGAAATTTCTGGCCTAAGGCCCCATCGGTCGCCTCGGCCGCGATTTCGGGCACAATGGGCGCTCGCTTATCGTCACTTTTGGGGACAACCATGATTTACACGAGCAACTTTCCCGACGTCGAAATTCCCGATATCGCCCTTACGCCGTACATTCTCGGACGGTTCGACGAATTTGGTAATCGCCCGGCCCTCATCGATGGTCCAAGTGGTCGCACCATTACCTACGCCGAATTGGGCGAAGCTATCCACCTGGTTGCGGGAGCGCTCCAAGCCCGTGGCTTCAACAAGGGTGACGTGCTGGGCATCTTGGCACCCAACATTCCTGAATACGCCGTCATATTCCACGCCGCCGCCTTCTGTGGTGGCGCGGCCACAACCATCAATCCCACCTACACCGCCACCGAAGTGCATCACCAGCTCACCGACTCCAAGGCGAAATTCCTAGTCACAATCGAGATGTTCCTCGATGTCGCCCGCGAA
>CAXMUI010000061.1:0-4058 GCA_964196475.1 uncultured Acidimicrobiia bacterium | reverse complement strand
GATGCGAAGCCGCTATTTGTAGCGGTAGGTGATGCGGCCGCGGGATAGGTCGTACTGACTCACTTCGACCTGAACCTTGTCGCCGGGGAGGATACGAATGTAATGCATTCGCATCTTGCCGGAGATATGGGCTAGGACTTCATGGCCGTTTTCTAATTCGACTCTAAACATGGCATTCGGAAGGGATTCCTTGACGGTTCCCTCAAATACGATCGCTTCTTCTTTCTTCGCGATGGTGAGCCTCCCAGCTACTGCGTGTGACCCCAACCCCACGGTGGGATCGGTGCCTTGGTGACATCACAACAAAAGCTGCAATGCCGACGGATAAGCCTACTTCCACCCGCAACCGGGGCCAACCCCGATGACGGACGAACGTGTGCTATATACCACTTTGCCTAATGGCTCCGTGGGGTGAGCGCCTCAAGAATTCGGGCGAATACTTCGTCCTCGTCCCCTAGGCCATCAACTGTGTGCAGTACTCCACGTGCGCCGAACCACTCAAGAAGTGGCTCAGTTTGCGCTTCATACAATTCGAGGCGACGAGTAATCGCCTCAAAGGAGTCGTCTTCGCGGCCACGCGCCATCATGCGGCGTGTGACTTCGTCGACGGCTACTTCGAGGTTAATGGCGACATCAATGCCACCATTACCTAAGATCTCTAACAATGCTTCGGCTTGGCTCGTAGTACGGGGAAACCCGTCGAGCAGTACGCCATTTTGGACAATGTCGTCCTCATGTAAGCGGGCACCGACAATATCAATCATGAGATCGTCAGGTACCAGTTCGCCAGCATCCATTATTGCTTCGGCCTGTTCGCCAAGGTCGGTGCCGGCTTTAACCGCGGTCCGCAACATGTCCCCAGTGGAGACATGTACGACACCGAAGTGATCAACCAAGCGCGCGCTCTGAGTACCTTTGCCGGAGCCTTGACGGCCAACAATGATTAAGCGCATCGCTTGACCGTCGGTCATTACTTCAGGAAACCTTCGTAGTTACGCATCATGAGCTGGCTATCGATCTGTTTCATCGTTTCAAGCGAAACACCAGCAGCAATGAGAATCGAAACACCTGAGAAGGCAAAGACACCTGAACCTACGTTGGCGCCCAACATGCGGGCCAAAATGTAGGCGGGAAGCAGGGCAACAAACGCAATAAACAGGGCTCCGGGCAAGGTAATACGGTTAAGGATTCGGCCGAGATACTTCTCGGTCTGCACACCCGGCCGGATACCCGGAATGAAGCCACCCTGCTTACGAATCTGATCGGCCTGCTTGACCGGATCAAACGTAATTGCGGTATAGAAATAAGCGAAGCCAACAATCATGAGGCCGAACACAATGAGGTAAATGGGCGAGTCAGGCTGCGCCAGATGGTTATCCACGAAACGCTGAACGCTTTCGCCCCAAGTGAAGTTGTCCGGGTCCGAATCGGAAGGCAGGACCACCGAACCAAGCTGAGGCAAGTAAAGAACCGAGCTAGCGAAGATGATCGGAATAACACCGGACTGATTGACCTTGAGCGGGATGTAGGTACTGGAGCCGCCATACATTCGGCGTCCAACTTGTCGCTTGGCGAATTGGACAGGAATACGTCTCTGACCGTTCTCGACAAACACAATGAGGAAGGTAAGCGCCATGTACAACAAGACAATGCCGAGCGCAGCGTCGAGGCCTTCGTTTTGCTTGACCAACGAAAGTTGGTTCGGCAGACCCGACAGCACTGAAGCAAAGATCAGCAACGACATGCCGTTACCAATGCCATGCTGACTGATGAGCTCACCCATCCACATCAGCAATGCGGTACCAGCGGTAAGGGTTAGGACGACTAGGCCGACACGTGGCGCAGTGAAGTTTGGCAAGAAGTCGAGCGAATTCTGCGATTGGCCACTACCGCCTGAGCCGAAACCACCACCACCATTGTGAAACAAGAAGGCAAAGCCTGTGCTCTGCACAATTGCAATTGCAATAGTGAGGTAGCGGGTCCACTGCGTGATCTTACGTTGCCCAACAGCACCTTGTTGTTGCCACTGTTCGACACGAGGCACCACGATGCCGAGTACCTGCATGATGATCGATGCGGTGATGTAAGGAATAATGCCCAGCGAGAACACGGCAAACTGGGTAAGTGCGCCTCCCGAGAACAGCGACAGGAACGATAAGAACCCGCCCTCTTGCTCGGCCCGCTCTCGCAGTAGCTGTGCGGCATCGAGGTCGATACCAGGCGCGGGAACGAATGCGCCAAGCCGATAGATCACGAGCATTGCGAACGTGAAAAGCAGCTTGTTCCGCAGATCTGGGATCCGCATTACATTGGTTATATTGCGAAGAGCTCCAAACACCGATCCTCCTGGGATGGCTGACCCCGAAGGGTCGAATCGTTAGCGGTTGGTAAGTGCGTTGCCTTGGGCCGGTGGACGGCCGCCCTTGAAGGGAAGTGGCAACTTCGTGACAGTACCGCCCGCGGCAGTGATAGCGGCCTCGGCGGAAGCCGAGAAGGCTTCAACAGAAACATCAAGCTTCCGGGTGAGTTCGCCACGACCAAGAATCTTGACGAAGGCGCCCTTCGATACTAAGCCAATTTCGCGAAGTGTCTCTGGGGTCACAACGTCAAGACCGCACTCTTCGAGCGTGTCAAGGTTGATGGCCTGGTAGTCGACGCGGAACGGGTTATTGAAACCGCGTAACTTCGGCAAACGAATGTGCAGCGGAATACCGCCACCTTCGAAGCCAACACGTACTTTGCTGCGAGCGCGCTGGCCCTTGGAACCACGGCCTGCGGTCTTACCGCCATGGCCGCCGATGCCGCGCGCAAGACGCTTGGACTTGCGATTCGAACCCTCTGGGGGCTTGAGATCATGAATCTTCATAATTATTCTCCGTCGACTTCCGTGACCTCAACGAGGTGAGGAACACGAGCGATCATGCCACGGATTTCCGGGCGATCGGGAAGGATGTTGGTTTTGCCAATACGACCAAGACCAAGGGCGCGAAGATTACCGCGCTGCTTGGGCTTGGTTCCAATGCTGGAACCAGTTTGGGTTACTTTAAGAGCCATTAGTTTTCCTCAGACGAGTCGCTGGAACCGCCGCCCTCGGCGTCGCGGTAGGACTGCAGAAGGCCGGCTGGAACAAATTCTTCGGGAGCAAGGCCCCGGAGAGCGGCAATATGATCAGGGCGACGCAGTGAGCGAAGTCCATCAATAGTGGCACGAGCGACGTTGATGTGGTTGGGCGAACCCAACGACTTGCAAAGTACGTCGTGGATGCCAGCTTCTTCAAGAATGGCACGGGCGGCGCCGCCAGCAATAACACCAGTACCTGGTGCAGCGGGCTTCATGAAGACCTTGCCAGCGCCATTGACGCCGGTTACCGGATGGATGATCGTACGATCAGCCAAAGGAACAGAGAACAAGTTGCGGCGTGCCTCTTCGGTGCCCTTCTGGATAGCCAGAGGTACCTCTTTAGCCTTGCCGTAGCCAAGCCCAACACGACCAGCGCCGTCGCCAATCACGACAAGAGCAGTGAAGGAGAACCGACGACCACCCTTGACGACCTTGGCAACACGGTTGATGTGAATGACCTTAGAGTCACGCAGTTCGGGAGCAGATGTAGCCATAATTAGAACTCCAACCCGGCTTCGCGGGCAGCATCAGCAAGGGCCGCAACGCGGCCGTGGTAACGGTGGCCACCGCGGTCGAATACGACCTTGGTGATGCCAGCTTCTTTGGCTCGTTCGCCAACAAGTGTGCCGACCTTGGTGGCCGCCTCGACATTGCTAGTAGCACCGCCGCGGAGATCGGTTTCGAGGGTCGAGGCGGAAGCAAGAGTGCGTCCATCAAGATCGTCGATGACCTGAGCCACGATGTGCTTGTTTGAGCGGAATACGGCAAGACGGGGACGGGCTGGAGTGCCCTCAACTGTCTTGCGTACGGTGAAATGGCGACGAAGGCGTGCTTCGCGGCGCTTGTTTGAATTATTCGCCATGGGAACCTACTTCGCAGCCTTGCCGGCTTTGCGGCGTACGTGTTCACCGACGTACCGAATGCCCTTACCCTTGTAG
>CAXMUI010000060.1:0-6320 GCA_964196475.1 uncultured Acidimicrobiia bacterium | reverse complement strand
ACATCGAAGCGATCGCGGGCAGAGTCAATCACTCGCTTTTGTTCGCGGAGTGCTTCGCTGGGACGCGCGTCGGCGCCATCTGCGGTTACATGATTAATCAGCGATACACCATCGACATCGGTGGCCGATACGCGTCGTGGTTCATTTTCACCGCCCATGAAGAATGCGAGCCGGGGACGACGGAAGTCGCAGTTAATAGTGAGGACTGTGTAACCCTCTTCCGCGAGCACCGTTGCTAAGTTAGCCACCGTGCTGGTCTTGCCTTCAGCCGCCCCTGGGGACGTGATCAAGATAACCGTCGCGGGCTGGCCCTCGGCCGGATCTCCGCTAGCATGCTCTTCCTCTCCGAGGTCGCGCACATACATTAGCGATGAACGCAGGGACCGATAGGCCTCGGCGATCTGCGACATGGGCTCGGTATGGCTGATAATGACGGGTTTCTTGCGGAATCTTCTGCGTATCTTGGGTATCTCGGCAATGACGGGCAGGCCGAAATACTCTTCGGCCTCCTCCTTGTCGAGAATCCGGTGATCAAGGCGAGCCCAGGCCAGGGCAAGCGCAAAACCTGTTAGTACGCCGCCGAGAATCCCCGCGAGTAGGAGGGCCTTCGGACTATCAAATAGTGAGGAAGAGATGCCTCCGCCGCTACCGCTCGGTAAATCAGAGAGTTGCGAATAATTGGCAGTGCCCTCTCGACCTGCGGCAAGGCGACGGTCGCGCTCCCTTTTCGTTACCACGGAAGGAACGCTCACATCCAGCGTAAGCATAGATGGCGCTGGTGGGCCCTGTGCCACGACTTCGTCTTCGCTCATAATGGCAAGGTCGAGGCGTGCCTGCATCGCGGTGCGTGCACCCTCTTGGTCATCAATTTCACCTTGCAGAGCGGCAAGTTGTGCGGTCAACTCGGCGACCAGCGCTTCTTGTCCGGCGATTTCGATGGTGTCTAGTTCAATTTCGATGCTGTCGGCGTCGGCACGCGTTGTTTCGAGGATTTTGTCGGCGGCTACGATGTCAGCCGACGCGGTCATCACTGCGGTGTTCGCGGTTGCCAGCGAATCTAGATATAGAGCGAGTTGATCGCCCTGAAGGAATTCGACTAGCTCCTCAGCGAACGCGTTGGTGACTTCGGTGGCGGCCTCAGGGGTATCGGCCACCGCAGATAGGACAATAGTGCGCAGCGATGCGTTGGTGAGCGTCTGAACTGACGCCGCAAGGGACACTGGCTCGCCACCGACCCGGTCGGCCACCGCTTGCGGTATCTGCCCAATGGTGGCGAAGAACGCAGCCTGGGAAAGATTGACGCCGGCAGAATTTGCCTCGTTGACGAGCAGTGTGTGACGAACGTCGTAATAGACAACCACATCGGCTTGATCGCTGGTGCGTTCGGATGCTCGATTGGCCGCCAGTAGCCCCACACCGAGTCCAAGCAGAGAAACAACCAGGATTAACTTCCAGTGGCGGCGCAGTTGCCGAAGATAACGAATGGTTTCCACAGGACTCCGTTAGAAAAAGAAAGAAAGCATTAGCCCATACGGCGCTAATGGTCCCCATAAGACTAGCGGCCTCGCATCAGCCAAAGGGGCATGATGTTGAATGCATTTCCGAGACCGGTTCACCTAGTTACGCTGGCCGTACACTTGCTGGAGCTTGTCAACAAAACTCTCGGCAGATGCGATTTTCGGAACGGCACCAACGCGTGATGTAAGGCGACTTACAAGCGCCCGTAGATCGTCGGGCGGAATGAGCGCCGACTCGTCTACCAGTTCACCGACGCCACCCACATTGGTGGCCACGACCGGGATACCAAGCGCAGCGGCCTCCATCAAAGCCACCGGAAGGCCCTCGTGTCTGCTGGGAAGACAAAAAAGATCAAACGCACTCATCACGCGTGTCGCGTCCTCCCGGTAGCCCAGGAATCGAAACCGTTCCCCGAGACCTAACGACCGGTGTTGCTCTTCGAGGTCTTGTTTGAGTGGGCCCTGCCCAACGGAAACGAACCATACATTTTGGTCCGCAGCAATCACCTGCTGGGCAGCATTCAACAAGACGTCGTACGCCTTTTCCCAGCGCAAGTTGGCCACCGTGCCGACAATGAAAGCATCGTCAGGCACGCCCAATTCTGTTCGAACCTCATCGCCCGCCGCAGTAGCTTTAACCGCCGTCACGTCCACGCCGTGATAGAGCACCTCGGGGTTCACGCGGCGCGGCATGGATGTTGCTACACCCTTGCTTACCGCAAAAACCTTACCCGCCAACCCGATGGTGATCCGGTTGAGAAATCGTGTAGAACGCCGATGCTTTCCCCACTCGTTGTGTTCGGTATACACCATTCGTGGACGACGTGCCTTCGGTAGTGTCCACCTGATGATGCGAAGCGCAGCAGCAGGCAACGGGGCGTGTGCGTGGACGACATCAAAATTGCCATCTCGCACATAGCGTCGTAGGCGCCAAACCCAACGCAAGTCCAAATCGCGGCCCGTGCCGACGAGTGTTGACGGAACCCCCAAACGTTTCAATTCTGGGACAAGGTGATCTTTAGCCGGAACCAAGAAGGCCGCTGAATAATCGAACCGGTCATGATCGGCGAATCCCGCCTGGATAACCAGCAACCGCTCGGCACCGCCAGGACCAAGCCCCTTGATTAGCCAGAGGACCTTAGTGCGATCTGCGTCAGGCGACCCGAGCGCACCAACTGCACTACTCATTTAAGCGCCATGGTTGTGGCAGCGACAACGCGCTCTAGGTCTTCGTCAGTCATTGATGAACCACTTGGCAAGCAGACACCGTGCGCAAACACTGCATCAGAAACAGCTCCGCCCGTGACAGGATTGTCTGCAAAGATCGGTTGCTGGTGCATCGGTTTCCAGGCTGGTCGTGCCTCGATATTTGCCGCCGCCAACTGTTCACACAGTTTGGCCGGTGAAACGCCAGTTTCGGCGAGTGTCATGACGGTCAACCAGCCATTCGGTTCTGATCCATTGGGCGTCGGCCGAAATTGCGCACCAAAGGGAGAAAGCGCGCTTTGGTAGCGCTGCTCGATTTGCTTACGCCTACGGATAATCGACGGCAAGCGCTCAAGTTGTGCGTTACCTATTGCCGCCAACAAATTTGAGATCCGATAGTTGTAACCGATATCAATATGTTCGTAATGCGACACAGGCTGGCGGGCTTGCGATGCCAGATACCGAATCTTGTTGACCAATTCGAGATCCTTGGAAACCAACATTCCACCACCGGCGGTCGTGAGGATCTTGTTTCCGTTGAAGGACAGGGCCGCGCACGCTCCTGGTGTCGCGGCCGTAACGCCGTCTCGCTTGGCTCCCAATGCCTCCGCGGCATCGACAATAAGAGGCACGTCAAAATCCGCACACAGTGCGACAATTGTGGCGTAATCAGACATTTGCCCGTAGAGATCCACAGTCATTACCGCAGCCGGTAAATCGTTTCGTTTTGCCCGCTGGCGAAGTTGCTCGGACAATATATTCGGGTCGATGTTCCAGTCCGCCGGCGAACTGTCAATGAAGCACGGGCGCGCCCCAAGGTAGGTCACCGCAAATGCGGTCGCGGCAAAGGTAAAGGTTGGCACCAAGACATCATCGCCCGCGTTCACACCGTGTTCTTGCAACGCCAGGTGTAAGGCAGCCGTACCACTGGAGAGCGCCGCTGCGTGCATTCCCTCGCCCAAAAAATCAGCCATGCCCCGTTCGAATGCGTCGATTGCCGGACCAGCTGGAGCGACCCAACCACTGTCGAACGCGGCAATAAGCGCGGTTCGCTCGGCCTCGCCAACATCGGGAGCGGACAGGTAAATCATTGGACTCTCGATCACCCGACCAGCATGACAGCCGGTACCGCTCCTCATGTTGATACAGCGCCGATTTGGAAAACTTTTTGTGCACCCCATGACGGTCCATGCGGGGCACTACTCTCGCCTCATGACAATTGTTGTAACAGGCGGTGCCGGATTCATTGGATCAAATCTCTGCCGTACCTTGCTTACCCGTGGCCATGAGGTCACCGTCGTCGACGACTTATCGACCGGATTTGTCCACAATATTGAGGGTCTCGATCTCACCTTTATCGAAGGCTCGATGCTTGACCCTGCCATCACCGATGCGGCCTTCGCCGGAGCGGACAGCATCGTGCACCTGGGTGCGCGTGGCTCCGTACCCAAGTCTGTCGCGGACCCATTAGAAAGCCACCGCCGCAATGCAACCGGCACGATCGAGGTTCTCGAAGCGGCCCGCCGTGCAGGCAATGTCCATACCGTTGTAGCTTCAAGTTCTAGTGTCTACGGTGCCAACCCAGAGCTTCCGAAACACGAATGGATGGCAACCCAGCCGATTAGCCCCTACGCCACCAGCAAACTGGCCACCGAGTGGTATGCCCTCGCCTACCGGCACAGTTACCAGCTTCCTGCCTTGGCATTTCGGTTCTTCAATGTCTACGGCCCTCGCCAGCCCGAGGCACATGCTTACGCCGCAGTTATGCCCGCATTCATTGCCGCTGCTTTGCGCGGTGAAGCGCTTCCGGTTCATGGCGACGGAAACCAGTCTCGAGATTTCACTTACGTAGACACGGTATGTGAGACCATCGCCAAGGCCTGCGAAACTAAGTTGAGCCACGGCGTGCCTGTCAACCTGGCCTTTGGCACACAAATTAGTCTGCTCGAAACCATCGAGCATCTCGAAGCAATCGTTAATCGCCCCCTAGAACGAGTGCACAGTGGCGCACGAGTTGGCGATGTACGTCACACCATGGCCTCCCATGACCTGCTGGATTCGTTGATACCCGGGATCGAGCCCATCGAGTTCCGCGAAGGCCTCACTACCACGGTCAACTGGTGGCGCGATCAGGCGTGAGCCGGAGTCCCTACCGCGGCAAGCGAGTAGTTGACCTGGCGTTTGCCACTGTTTTCGCCGTGCCTGCATTGGGCCTCGGCCTGGCTGCGGTCATCGCCATTAAGGCAACATCGCGCGGCCCAGTGTTCTTCCTACAAGAACGAGTAGGCAAAGACGGTAGAACCTTCGCGGTCTACAAATTCCGCACCATGATCCACGGCGACAACCCACTAATTCCCTCTGACGACCGAATAACAAGCGCGGGCAAATGGCTACGCCGCTTTTCGATCGATGAACTCCCCCAGCTCATCAACATCGTTCGAGGCAACATGAGTTTCGTCGGACCGCGACCCACACTTCAATTCCAGGTTGATCGTTACACCGACCAACAAAGAGGGCGTCTAGCGGTTCGGCCTGGCCTCACCGGCTGGGCCCAAATCAACGGGCGGAATGCCATCGAATGGGACGAGCGCATTTCCCTCGATCTCGACTACGTGCGCCGGCAATCCGCACTGCTCGACCTCAAGATAGTCATGCGCACATTTACCGCGCTGCTGAGCGGCAACGGAGTAGATGGCCACTCCGCCTCCGATCCTCTGACACAATCAGACCCATGAGTTCTTTGCTGATTGTCGGTGCTGGTGGGCATGGCCGTGAAACGCTCGATATCGCCGAGGCACTCGCTTTGTCTGTCGGCGGGTTCGTTAGTGATACCCGGACCGATGCTGAAACGCTCGCCCGGCGCGGCGTACCGCATCTGGGTTCACTTCAGGACCTACTCGCATCAGATCAACTTGATCCAACATGGCGCTATGTGATCGGCGTTGGTTCCGGTGAGGCTCGGCGACGTATCCAAACTGAAATTGGCGCAGCTATTCAAACCGCATCGGCGCTCTTGCACCCGACTGTGTCAACTGGTGCTGACAATCAAATCGGCGATGGGGTGCTCGCCGCTGCGGGTGCTCGCATCACCACCAATGTTCATGTTGGCCGCCATACGCATCTCAACGTCAACGCGGTCGTCTCGCACGACTGTCGGTTAGGTGCTTACGTAACCTTGTCACCAGGGGTGATGCTTAATGGCAATGTCACCGTAGGTGATGGTGCGTTCTTCGGAACTGGCGCAATCGTGTTGCCCGGAGTAAGCATCGGGGCAAACACAACTATCGGAGCCGGAGCCGTTGTTACTTGCGACGTTGTTGACGATGCCACCGTTGTTGGAGTCCCTGCTCGATGATTATTTAAGAGACATCAAATAAGGCGTGAGCATTGCGGCCTTTCACCTTGTCAATGCCCAAGGGTGGCACTGGCACGGTTGAAATTAGCGGGTGAGCCGAAGGCACCGCACTTTCGTCGTCGGAGAACAACACTTCATCAGCTTTCTCACCCGGCCTCAGGCCAGTGAAGACGATCTCGATGGGTCGTTCGGCTTGCGCAATTAGCCGTCGGGCGACATCGGCAATCAACACAGGTTTGCCC
>CAXMUI010000059.1:0-25715 GCA_964196475.1 uncultured Acidimicrobiia bacterium | reverse complement strand
GTCATTGTTTCGCCCGTGGTGGCATTGATTACCGCCAGATGGTCGGGTCGGTTGGCTGCGTGATAGCCGGGGTAAAACTCACCAAGTTCGTCGCTCATGGGCCGACCTTAGTTGTCGGTGATTCAGTGAAGAGAACCGATTTGTCCCACACCTATTCAGCGGGGTTGATGGCCTCATCGTCGAGGTGGTCCAGTCGACCCGATTGCTTTAACCAAATGCCACCTACGAGCAGAACGCAGGCCCCGCCGGCAGTAGACCATCGAATGCCGATTACATCGCCGAGTGAAGCCATGGCGAATTGGCCGAAGGGGATCGAAATTAACAGGGCCATGAGATAGATCGACAACACTTTGCCGCGCATATGTTCTTCGACCTGGAGTTGAATTGTGGTGTTAAGTGTTGCGGCGGTGACGATGTGGGCGACGCCGACAAAGAAGAGCGCCGCCAGCGCGAACCCCAAGACGGGCGCAATTGCGAAAGCAAAGATTGAAATCGAGTACAGCACCAGTGACCACCACTCCATTGTGCTGCGGGGGATTTTCTTCGATGCGGAGGAGACCAACGGTGTCGCCATCACCGCACCAATGCCGATTGCTGCTGTCATTAGGCCGAGCCAACCGGCCCCAACGTCGAACACATCATCCGCGAAGATAACGGTGAGAGCAACGATCGGCATTCCGAGTCCGGCCACAAAGATGACGCTTTGCACGGCCGATTTGAGGCCGTCGTGACGACGGATGTAGCGGACGGTGTCCGCCATTTCACCAAGAATCTTGCGCCCAGCTCGATCAATAATTGGTCGCGGCTCAACCTTGATCATGAGAAGGGCGCCAATGACCACAACGAATGAAATGGCGTCGATGGTGAACGTCCATGTGGGTCCGGCAAGTTTGAGTACTGCACCAGCGATTACTGGTCCGATGGCGCGGGCTGCGTTGAACTGAGCCGAGTTAAGGGTGACCGCGCTGAGCAAGAGGTGACGGGGAACAAGCTCGCTAATAAATGCTTGCCACGACGGAATACCTAGACCCCCGATCACACCAGCTGCCATTGAAACGGCGACGTAGGCCACAGGCTCTCGTACATTGCCGGCCCACATGAATGCGAAGGTCGTGGCAATAAGGGCGGAACCGAATTGGCTAATGATCAGGATTTTGCGGCGCGGGTAGCGGTCAGCCAATGACCCGGCCAACGGACCCATAAAAGCGCTAGGAAGTAGTTGGGCGAGAGCGGCGATCCCAACCCACCGACCCAGGCCCGTGAGCTCAAACAGAACGAACGGCAACGTGATATTCGACATCCACCGACCGGCGTTGGAGATCATTCCACCGATGAAGAACAGCCGGTAGTTGCGTTCGCGCAAAGCGGCGCGTGGGCCAACCTCTTGTTCTGGGGAATTCGTGGTCGGCCCGTTAGTCACTCAGGCGACGCTAGCGCCGTAGGCACCGAACAGTTAATTGGGTTAGCGGCGACGTTTCTTGCGAGCGGCCTTGGCCTTCTTGGCCTTGTTGCGTGCAGCAGCGTTGCCCCTACCGCTGCCGGCGGGCTTACCTCCGCCGATGCTGCGCTGGGGAACTGAACGGAACCACAGGTTGCAAGCCCATTTTTCGCCATGATGCACCGGCATGCCACCGTGAAGTGAATGGGGATGGCGTTGAATTTGACCGTAGATGGTGTCGTGGAAGAGGACTAACCGGCCTGGTTTGGCTTCGACTTCGAGGTTGAGTTTTGGGAAGATTGTGCCACCACCGGCGTCGACCTCATTGAGGTACATCAGCGCAGTGACGAGGCGCTGTCCGTCCTTTTTGAGTTTCTCTTGACCTTTGTCGGTGTTGATATCCCAGCCGTCAAAGTGCGGCTTGTATTCCTGCTCGGTGGCGTAGTGGATGACTTGCAGTGACTCGGCGTAGCGGGACGAAATCCCCACTAGGTCCGAAACTCGTTGCACAACGTTTCGGACCACGAGTGCGTTGTCATGCTTGAGCCAGGTGACACTGCCGGTGCGCTTGTCGCTGTAGTCGTTACCGCTATCGAGTGTGACCTTGGCCTGTTGGAGACTTCCGGCGGCAAGGGTCATGATGCCATTGCGATCATCGACAGGTAGGAAATCGTCGATGACCATAACCATTGGGTCGTCACACAACTGCGTGCCGATGTCGTAGGAATCCTTGATGGTGGGGATGGCCATGTACTAAGCCTTCCTTAAGAACGGCCGCATTTCAACTCGCCCTACACTGCACTATGGCTGCTCGACCTCTTTCCCTCGAATTCGTGACCTCCGCGAAGCGGATGGACACGCTCCCCAAAACCGACGCCGAGGTTGCTTTTGTGGGCCGATCTAACGTCGGCAAGTCCTCGCTGATAAATGCGATAGCTCATAAGAAACAGTTGGCACGCGTCTCAAATACTCCGGGCCGTACGCAGCTCATCAACATTTTTGAATTGGCCGACACAAACTATGCATTGGTGGATCTGCCGGGCTACGGGTACGCCAAAGCGCCGGGTCATGTGCGTAAAGACTGGGGCAAGATGATCGAGCATTACTTGCTTGAGCGCGAAGAGTTGGTGATGGTCTACGTGTTGGTTGATGGCGAAATCGGTCCCACCAAACTCGATGTGCAAATGCTCGACTGGATGCGTCACGAGATCATTCCGTTCACCGTGGTGGCCACCAAACATGACAAGGTCAAGTCGGCAAAGCGGCAACGGCGTAAGGTCGATTTGGCGCTTGGTTGCGGCGTCGAGCAAAAAGACGTGGTGTGGGTCAGTGCGACTAAGGGAGTAAATATTGATCGTCTTCGCTCGATCGTGCTCCGGGATCTGTCTTACAAGGGTGACAACGACTGAACGTCAGTTGGTCTACTGGCCTTAATAATTTACCGATCGGCACATTGGCGCTACGCGTTTATCGTTAGCGGCCAGGGCCGGTTGCGTTCGATGGTGTGGGCCATCTCTAGGAGTAGCGGTTCGCTGAAGTGCGGCCCGATGGCTTGAAGACCAATGGGCAAGCCGTCCAAGAACCCGGCCGGAATCGAGATGCCCGGGTTGCCATGCAGGTTGCACGGGAAGGTGAGTAGCCCATTGTTGGCGAGTCCGGCTTCGATGCCACCGAATGTGTCGGGCAAAGGGCCCTCGGCGGCAAAGGCGATATCGGGATTGCTGGCGGTGAGGATGAAGTCGACACCGCCGTTGTTGGGATCAAAGATCTTGGCCATTGCTTCGTTGAGTTCCTTGCGACGCTTTTCGATGCGACCGCGGGCGACGCCGTTGTATAGGCCATCGGTGCGTGATAACCCGAAGGCAATTTCGGGGGTGAGGTCGTCGGCGCAATCGGGCCAGAGATCACCCAATCTGTTCCGCAGACTCATCATGCCGCTGATGGACCAAGCGGCGCCCATATTGGGAAGCTTGGTGTCGAGTTCGTCGACTTGAACAAGTTCGCAATCGTCGATCAGGCTCAGTGCGGCTTCATGGAGCAACTCCCACATCACTGGGCTGACCGTGGCGCCACCCCAGTTAGCGACGATGGCCACACGTTTGCCTTTGAGGGCATCACCGTTGGTACCGAGGCCTTGTTCCCACCCGCTGACGGGCGCGAGGCTGAGCGGGTCGCGGGGGTCGTGTCCGTTGGTCACGTCGAACCAGCGGGCGGTGTCGCGAACAGAGCGTGAGACGCAACCGACGGCGACGGTGAGATTACCGTATTCGGCTGATGGAGACAGTGGGATGCGCCCGAAGGTGGCCTTCAACCCGACGAGGTTGGTGAAGCCGGCTGGGATACGGATTGATCCGCCGCCATCGCCGGAAGTGCCCAAGGTCATGAGACCACCGGCTACCGCTGCGGCAGCACCACCGGATGATCCGCCGGGTGTGTGGCCGTGTTTCCAGGGGTTGTGGGTAGCGCCGTGCAACACCGTCCGGGTGCAGTTGACTCCGCCGAATTCGGAGGCTGCCGATTGACCGAACAAGACAGCGCCACCTCGGTCACGGATACGGCCAGCGTTGGTGCTGGTTTCGGTAGCGATGTTGTCTTTGAACGGCACCGATGCTCCGGTATCGGGCCAGCCCTCGACCTGGTCAAGTTCTTTGATGGCCATTGGCACGCCACCGAACGGCATTGACACGTCGGCGCTCGCGGCCGACGCCATGGCTTGTTCGGGGTCGATGAAAGGAATGGCGTTGAGGTCGCTGGCCTCGACCGCGGCAAGGGTGGCGCTCAGTTCTTCGGAAGGGGACCGTCGACCGGCCCGAAATTCGTCGACCAGTGAGCATGCATCGCCTTGCCAGGGAGTATCAACCATTCGTCCAACGTAGTACCCAGCGTCCACCTATCTAAATCTTGGTCACCAGACAGGGGTATCTAGCTATAGAGCAGAGGGAATTGGGCGCAGTCGAGGTGGTCGCCCGAGTTGAGGTTGTCGGTGTAAAGCGGCTCACTGGAGCCGGGACGCGGGTCGTAGCGAACATCGTCGCCGACGTAGCGCACGGTGTAGCCGCGCCGTCGGTGTTGAGTGGTGGAGTTGCCCGAAGCACCGTGCACGGTCATGCCGCTGAACACATAGACATCGCCGGGTTGCACATCCCACGTGACAATGTCGTATTTGTCGCGAGTTGCTTCGATGTCGGGGATGTCCTCGAAGTTGGGATTGCGGGCGTAACTGCTGCGGTCGGCGTTAGGGCCGAAAGGTTCTGGTTGGAACCAGCGGTCCCACTTGTGGGAACCACGCACAAATTCGAGGGCACCGCTTTCGGCTCGCACATCATCGATTGCGACCCAAATTGAGATGACGTCGCGGCCGGCGATAGGCCAGTACGGCTGGTCGTTGTGCCATCGGGTGCGGTTTGGTGTGCGAGGTTCCTTGACAAAAAGCTGGTCATACAGCAAGTTGAGTCGGGTTGATCCAAGGCATTGTTTGGCGATGGTCTTGGCCGGTGAATCCAAACAAAAGGCGGCGAATTCGGCGTCGTTTTGCCAGATGCGCAAGTTGCCGTGGAAGCGGCCTCCGTCGCTGGCATACGAATGATCGAACGGGCCAGGGTCAGCAATGTCTCGTTCGATAGCGCCGGCAATGCGCTCTTGCCACTCTGGTGAAATGACGTTGCGAAGTACGATGACGCCATCGCGTTGGTAGGCGGCAATATCGGCCGCATCCACATTGATTTCGGAGGCTTTGGTGTGTTCGGTCGACCCCATGAATCGACGGTACCTCATCATGAGCTACCGCGCTAGGTGGATCCCGGTGAGTCGTTAGTCGTCGAGACCCAACTGAAGGTCGGTTGACCAGAAGCCACGAGGACACAATAGGAAGTCGATCAGAAACTCCATTTGCGGTGCGTATCTATTGCGAAACGCCATGCCGCGAATGACTGCTTCGTCGAACGGGATGAGTTCGAATCCGTGTGTTTCGAGCGTGTCATACAGTTCGCGAAACATCCGCTCGCCGTCCTCGACTTGCGATGTTGTTGCTTGGTCGGGCTGATATGCCTGGAGGTCAGCGCCTTCGGTCATCGCCTCAAACAACGTGATTGACCTGCGAAGAAACCAATATGACTCTGTCTTGCCGGTGCACCCAACAATGATCTGCGCATGCAGGGCAGCGTCGCTAAGCAGGCCCAGCGCCGTGACCCAATTCTGACGCCGATCGTGGGATCGAAACAGTTGAAGCAACGGCAATGTCGAATGGGTTTCGAGGATGCCGGCGACCCATTGTTCCCAGTCGGCGAATTGGGCATTGACCCGTTGCGGGTCGGCGTCAGGGGCCCAAGCCATAACGAGGTTGGTAGGGGTGATGCGGTCGTCGGATCCGTCGTCGAGCGTGATCAGTTTGGTTTCCCGCGCCGAGTAAGCGGAGTACAGCGATGGCAGGTAACCAATGACCAGCGCGGTGGTGATCACGCCGAGTCCGGCTTCGGCTAAAGCGCCGATCCGTAGACCGGTTGTGGTGGGGAGGACCTCGCCGAATCCAACGGTGAAGAACACGACGCCGGAGTAGTAGATGCTCTCGAAGAAGCTGTCGACGCCGGACACATCGCCGACCCCATGCCAAATGAGGGCGAACCCCAGAATCTGTTGGCTGATCCACACCATAAGTAAGAGCAAAACCAGCACGGGAGCAAAGACAGAGAGCAGTCGTTCGCGGAGCTTTGACTCCTCGGGGAGTCGGTGCGCCATGGATCGAACCAGCGAAAACGCTTTATAGCCGACAATGTGCGAAGGCCACCATCGCCAACTGGAGGTGGACGTAGTGACCAGCGTGTTGACCAGGTCGGCAAATGCCAAAGCGACCAACGCAATGCCGGCCAGTACCAAGATGATGCTCATTTGACTGCTCCGGGGAATCCCAGTTGCCGCCATGCTTCGTACATGGCGACGGACACCGAGTTTGACAGATTGAGGCTGCGGTTGTCGGGTTGGATGGGGATCTTGATCTGATGGTCGGTGTCGAAACGGGCCATGTGTTCGGGGGACAAACCAACCGACTCACGCCCAAACACCAGCACATCGTCGTCCTGATAGGCGACATCGGTGTACCGGTAGCTAGCACTGGATGAGAACGCCAACCAGCGGCCAGGTAACGCTGCGACAGCAGCATCGAATGACGCATGGATGGTCACATTGGCGAGGTCGTGGTAGTCGAGTCCGGCCCGGCGAAGTAGCCGGTCCTCAAGGGAGAACCCCAGCGGCTCGATCAAGTGCAGGGACGCTCCTGTGTTGGCACAAAGGCGAATAATGTTGCCAGTATTGGGCGGAATTTCAGGGTGAACTAGGACGACGTGCACGGAGTAACGGTAGCAGCGCTGATGCCGCAGACCGTTTGACCATCAACCAGAGCCTGGCCTACCATCTCGGCGTCCGAACGGGCACAGATCGAAGTCGCAGATGACAAATTGTAAGGGCGGAAGGGTTCGGCAACTGCCCGGGTTCGGTATGCGTGCCTGATCTGTCAATCGACGACGCAAGTCGCGCCGCTCGCTTGGCATGGTTGCTTTCCGCCGCGGCCACGGTGGTCTGGCTGGTGGCAGTATTGCTCGGCGGATCGATGGGGCGTGTCGTCGATAACTGGAAATCTGCGCTCACCATGTTGTTTGGCAGTTTCCTGGCCGGCTCGTCACCCGAGGGTGGGTCAGCGGTGGCGTACCCCGTATTTACCAAAGGCCTCCACATCCCCGGTCCTGTAGCTCGGTCATTTGGCCTGTCGATCCAGGCAGTGGGGATGGGCATGGCCACCATCGCCATTGTGCTCACTCGCCGTCGGGTGCATGTTCAGGCCGCTATCGCTGGATCGGTAGCCGCAGTGGTTGGCTTCCTAGGAGCCATCGCCGTCTTTGGTGAACCATCGGAGCCGTTTTGGCCGTTGTCCATTGGTACGCCGTGGGTTAAGGCGACATTTAGCATCGTGCTGGCTACGACCTCGGTGTTGATGATCGTGCATCTTCGACACGGGGAACGGGGGCACGAAGATCGTGTTGCTTGGTCAAACCGCCATACGTATGGGCTAATCATTGTGGCTTTGGCGGGTGGTGTACTTTCCTCTCTCGCCGGTACGGGTGCCAATATTTTGGTGTTTTTGTTCCTCGTTTCTGTTGCCGACATACAACCCAAAGTGGCACTGCCAACTGCATTAATCGTGATGACCGCCGTGTCAATAGTCGGCTTCGGCTTGTTTGGTTTGATCGACGGCCAACTCAATGTTGATATCGTGGCCGACCGCGTGGTGGCCGTGGGTGGTCAGGCCGTTGATCTCGAGGCGAGTCGCACGGACATGTTTGGCTTGTGGCTGGCGGCAGTCCCGGTAGTGGTGTGGGGTGCTCCCCTTGGTTCGTGGGCGGCGTCACTTGTCAAGGAACGTCACCTTGTGCGTTTCGTCGCGGCGTTAGCCATAACCGAAGTAATCACGACGTTTGTGCTGGTCGAAGAGCTACGCACCGATGTGGCACTCATCGCGTACCTGGTTGTGGGACTGCCCGTGTTACCAGCGCTATTCCTCGTCTGCCGAGCGAAACGGTTTACCTGGTTTGCTTGACGGCTAGCGCTCGATGGGCTTACCGGCCATGATGGTCGGACTCGCCATCACCGTCAGGACCCACCATGGCCAAAACTCGTTCGCTTCGTTTCGTCGACGCATCATTCTTTACCGACGCACCCGTGACCGCCTCCGCCCGTCAAACACTTCCCGCCAGCGCGGCCGAAGTATTTCGAGCCCTCGAAGATGGCGACGCCTGGCCGGTGTGGCTCACCGCCGTAGACAAGATCGATTGGACCTCGCCCCAACCATTTGGTGTGGGAACCACCCGCAACATTACGGGTAAGGGAGCAGTGACGTCGGAGTACTTCTTTGCGTGGGAAGACGGCCACAGGATGGCATTCAACTTCTCCGAAAGCCAGATGCCGTTCTTCGCCGCCTTTGCTGAAGACTACGAACTGATTGACGAAGGTGCCGACCAATGCACACTCATATGGAGTTGGGGCCTCGAATGCCGGGGTCCATTCAAATATGTGCAGCCAATTGTCGCCCTGGGTTTCAAAAAGACCGCCCAGAAGTCCCTCAAGAATCTAGCCAGCTATATGGCAGAGAATCGAACAAAGTACGTCGAGTAGGACCTCAATGGGGCGACAGTCCACGCTGAACGCCTGTCGCTGACCTGCCGCGGGATGGGACGTAGGACTCTAAACGGCCAATTGCCGTGCTGCGAGAATAAATCCACAGGACCTGAGGTCTTGGAGGACCCCATGAAGAAGCTACTCGTGCTAGGTGCGGGCACTGCCGGAACAATGGCAGTGAACAAACTGCGCAATCATCTCGATCGCGACGAATGGGACATCACCATTGTTGATGCCGACCCCATTCACCAGTATCAGCCGGGGTACCTGTTCATCCCGTTCGGGACCTATGAGCCCGGAGAGGTCGTAAAGGCCACCGCGCAGTTCATCCCGAAGGGCGTCGAGTTGCTGATGGGCGAGATTGCCGCAGTGGACACCGATGCGAATCAGGTGCGCATGGCCGATGACACCCTCCTTGATTACGACCAACTCATCATCGCTACTGGTACCCATCCTCGACCCGATCAAACCGAAGGCCTCGATTCTGACGAGTACGGGAAAACCATTCACGACTTCTACTCACTGGATGGGGCCATCGCTCTACGTGATTCCTTGGCCAAGTGGGAGGGCGGACGACTCGTCATCAACATTGTAGAGATGCCGATTAAGTGCCCCGTGGCACCCCTTGAGTTCGCATTTCTGGCCGACGGATTCTTTACCGAACGCAACATGCGCGACGATGTGCAAATTACTTACGTCACCCCGTTGGACGCCGCATTCACCAAGCCGGTGGCGGCCAAGCAGTTGGGTGGAATGCTTGATGAACGCGACATCACTCTCGAACCAGACTTCATGGTCATGGAAGTGGACTCTGATCGAAAAATGCTGGTCAGCTACGATGAACGAGAAATTCCTTACGACCTCCTTGTCACCATTCCCACCAATATGGGAGCCGATTTTGTGGGTGTATCGGGTTTAGGAGACGAGCTAAATCACGTGAAGGTCGACAAGCACACGTTCTTAGCTGTGGGCCAAGACAACGTCTTTGCTCTCGGGGATGCAGCAGCGTTACCCACATCAAAGGCTGGTTCAGTTGCGCACTTCGCGGTCGAGGTGTTCGTAGACAATTTCCTCAACCATATTGAGGGTCGACCGATGACCCACGAGTTTGATGGCCACGCCAACTGCTTTGTGGAATCAGGCAACGGCAAGGGGCTCTTGCTCGATTTCAACTACGACACACAGCCGCTCATGGGTAAGTACCCAGTGCCGCATGTGGGCCCTTTCTCCTTACTGAAGGAGACCGCCGCCAACCACCAGGGAAAGCTCATGTTCAAGTGGATTTATTGGAACATGTTGTTGCGGGGGCGCCCAATGCCACTTCCGGCAGAAATGTCAATGGCGGGCAAAATCGCCGAGGAGCCAGTCAAATGATTGGCCTCCAAAGAAACAATGAAGGAAAGGCAAAGCTATGCCGGTAACAACCATTGCTGGCCGCGAGATTACGGTCAACGAAGAAGGATTCCTCACCGAGTATGACGAGTGGGATGATTCGATTGGTGCTGCTTTGGCGGCCCAGATCGGCATCGCCGAGTTGACTGATGAGCACTGGCAAGTCATTCGATTTGTTCGCTCTGACTATGCGGCCGAAGGCGAAAGCCCAACGCTTCGCCGGGTGAACAATGTGGGTGAAATCCCAACTAAATCGCTCTTTAAACTCTTTCCAAAAAAGCCAGCGAAGAAGATGAGTTATATCGCTGGTGTCCCCAAGCCACACGGCTGTGTTTGATTCAAAGGAGTGAAATAATCATGAGTACCGCAACGGTTCCCACGAACGAAAAAATGACAATCGTCCCCGATTTTGGTGATGATAAAACGGATCGCAAGATGTGTTTCATCTGTTCCAAAGGGACGCTCGACATGGCCTATCCGGCCCTGATTATGGCCAATGGTGCGGCAGGGGAGGGAATCGAGACTCACCTGTTCTTCACGTTCTGGGGTATGGACATGATCAACAAGAAGACCAACGACGACCTGAAGTTCACCATCCTCGGTAATCCTGCTTCCCATATGCCGCAAGGCCTCGGTGGTATACCGGGCATGACCGCAGTAGCCACCCATATGATGCGTAAACAGATTAAGGATGTCGATGTCCCCGAGATCCCTGAGTTCTTGACGATGCTTCACGACATGGGCGTAAAGCTATGGGCGTGCCGCATGTCGGTCGACATGATGCACCTCGAAAAGGATGATCTTATCGATGAGCTCGAGGACGTTATTAATGTCAGCGAGTTCATGGAACTGTCCGAAGGGGCTCAGGTCATCTTTGTGTAGTTAGCGGTCCTTCCCGGCGACAACTACTTCGGCGGGAAAAACCGTTAACCGACTGCGCCAACATTGTTTGCTCCTATTCACGACTGCCGTCAGCGGTGATCGTGTGAGGGGGAAACAGCGCGGGCTGCCGTGGCATTCCCGCGGCAGTTCTGCGACACAGGACCGTTAGGTTTCCTGCCCCTCAAACTGGGCGTTGTACAAGTTGGCGTAGGCGCCGTCTCGCAGGAGGAGTTCGTCGTGGTTTCCCTGCTCGGCAATACGGCCGTCTTCCATCACCAAGATGACATCGGCCCCACGAATGGTCGACAGTCGGTGAGCAATGACGAAGCTGGTGCGTTGTGACCGCAGAGCATTCATAGCCTCTTGGATGAGCACTTCGGTGCGGGTGTCCACCGAACTGGTGGCCTCATCAAGGATCAGAATTGATGGGTCGGCAAGGAACGCCCGGGCGATCGTAATGAGCTGTTTCTCGCCCGCGCTGACATTGTCACCTTCATCGTTGATGACTGTGTCATAGCCATCGGGCAAGGAGCGAACAAAGCGGTCAACGTAAGTAACTTGTGCGGCCTCAAGGATCTGCGCCTCGCTTGCCTCGGGGTTGCCGTACGCAATGTTCTCGCGAATAGTGCCCCCAAATAGCCAGGTGTCTTGCAGAACCATGCCAACTTTGGAGCGGAGTTCCTTGCGTGGAAACGCCGAGATGTCTCGCCCGTCGAGACTGATGCTGCCCGAATCTAGATCGTAGAAACGCATGATCAAGTTGACAAGTGTGGTCTTGCCAGCGCCCGTCGGACCTACTATCGCCACCGTTTGGCCGGGTTCGGCTACGACGCTTAACCCTTCGATCAGCGTGGTTTTTGGATTGTAGGAAAAGTGAACATCATCAAAAACAATGCGACCCTTCACGGGATCAGGATCAACAGTGTCGGCTTGTTCTTGGGTTTGTTCTGGAGTGTCGAGTAATTCAAGCACCCGTTCCAATGAGGCAATACCCGATTGAAATGTGGCGGTCATTGACGCCAGGTGCGTTATGGGGTGCGAGAACTGACGGGTGTACTGGAGGAGCGCCTGCATGTCGCCCACGGAAATAGCACCGGTAGATATTTGTAAGCCACCGGCCACCGCAATCAAAATGAACTGCAGGTTGCCCATGAAAACCATCATGGGTTGGATCAGGCTGGCAGTGAACTGGGCGGTGTAGCTGGCCTCGTACAACTTCTGGTTGTCGTCCTCGAACCGTTTCTCGACGTCCTCCTGCCGACCGAAGCTCTTGACGATCGAGTGCCCGGTAAATACCTCTTCGGCTTGGGCGTTGAGACTGCCGGTGTGACGCCACTGCTCCATGAAACGAGGTCTGGCGCGGCCACTGATCTTCTTCATCAGGAACACAGAAAGTGGCACGGTGACGAGAGCAATAACGGCCAACTTGGCCGAAATGGTGAACATCATCACGGTCACGCCCAAAAGGGTGAGCAGCGACGAAAGGATCTGGCTGGTTGTTTGTTGCAGGCTTTGGGCCAGGTTGTCGATGTCGTTGGTGACCCGACTTAATAGATCGCCACGAGGTTGGCTATCTATATAGCCAAGGGGGAGGCGATTGATCTTTCGCTCAACTGATTGTCGAAGCCCGAACATAGAGCGTTGCAACACGCCGGCCAGGATGTAGGCCTGCGAGTAGCCAAGGATCCACGAGCCCAGGTAGAGGATGCCAACGAAGAACAAGTGTCGGTGTAGCTCGCCAAAGTCGATGCCATCATCGCCGTTGACACCCGACACGATGATGTCGGTTGCTTTGCCCAACAAACGAGGGCCGATAACGGTGAGCAGGACGCTGCCGGCGGTGAACACCATGACGATGAGCAGCAAGGGAAGTTCTTTGCCCAAGATGGCACCGAGGCGCCGGACGGACGAGCCGAAGTCCTTGCTGCGCTCAGCCGGCATCCCGGCACCACCGCTTGGACCAAAGCTGCTGCGTCGGGCCTCGCGTCCAGTGGTATTAAGGACTTCGCGGTCCTCGTCGGTGAGATCGGGCTTCGTGGGTTCGTCCTGGCTCATGGGGCATCTACCCCTAGCTGTGATTCAACGATCTCGACGTATGTGGGGCAGGTAGACAGCAGTTCTTCGTGGCTGCCTTGGCCTACCTTGCGCCCGTCTTCGATTACCAGGATCTGGTCGGCATTGATGATGGTTGAAACGCGCTGGGCAACAATGATGACGGCCGCGTTTTGGGTGTGTGGTGCGAGCGCGGCACGGACGCGAGCATCGGTGGCCAGGTCGAGGGCGGAGAACGAATCGTCGAAGACGAAGATTTCGGGTTGCGAAACTAGGGCCCGGGCGATTGCTAGGCGTTGTCGTTGCCCGCCGGAGACGTTGGTGCCGCCTTGGTTGATCGAACTTTCGATGCCTTCGGGCATGGACTGGACGAAGGTCGCGGCCTGAGCGATTTCGAGCGCTGCCCACAGTTCTGCATCGGTGGCGTCGGGTCGGCCGAATCGCAGATTGGAGGCAACGGTTCCGCCGAACAAGAAGGCCTTCTGGGGGACGTAACCAATGTTGCCCCACAACAGTTTCGGATCGAGTTCACGGACGTCGACTCCTCCCACAGACACGGATCCTGTGGTGGCATCGAAAAGGCGGGAGATGAGATTGACCAGGGTGGTTTTACCAGACCCGGTGCTTCCGATGATGGCGGTGGTGTGGCCCGCGGTGACTCGGAACGAGATGTTGGACAAGACGGGCGATTGCGCACCCGCATAGCTGAAGCCAACGTCGTTGAATTCAAGTGTGCCGTGCTCGACAACCTGCATGACCGGATTGGCCGGTGGGCGTACCGAGGATTCGGCGTCGAGAACCTCGGCGATGCGTTCGGCCGCTACTGATGCTCGGGGGATCATGGACACCATGAACGTGGCCATGACGACGGCAATAAGGATCTGCACAACGTAGGTGAGGTAGGCAATCAATGAGCCGATTTGCATGTCACCCGCACCGATTCGATCGGCCCCGATCCACAACACTCCGAGGCTAGCCACGTTGATTATGAGACCAACGGTTGGGAACATCGCCCCCATGAGCCGCCCGGTAATGAGCGAAACTTCGGTGACGTCTGCATTGGCTTCGCCGAAACGTTCGGTCTCTTCTGGCTCGCGTACGAAGGCACGAACAACGCGTATGCCGCTGATCTGTTCGCGTAAGACCAGGTTGACTCGGTCCACGCGTACTTGCATAAGTTGGAACGCAGGGACCATCCGGGAAACAATTATCCCCAGTAAGACGATGGCCATTGGAATGGCAAACAGGAGCACGATCGATAGTCCAGCATCTTCACGGATAGCCAAAACGATGCCGATCACCATCGTCAACGGGACCGCCACCATCAGTGTGGCGACGAGCACGACCAAAGTCTGGACTTGCTGTACATCGTTGGTGATGCGAGTAATGAGTGAAGCCGAGCCAAATTGACCAACCTCGCGGGCCGAGAAACCCGTGACTTGGTGGAAAAGATCGCGTCGAAGGTCTCGACCAAAACCCATCGCTGTGCGGGCTCCAAACCAAACTGCGGCCGACGCGAAAATGACTTGGACGATGCTGAATCCAATCATGATGAACCCGATGCGCCAGATGTAATCATTGTCGCCCGTCAGCACGCCTCTGTTAATGAGGTTGGCATTCAACGTTGGCAAGGCCAATGTGGCCGACGTCTGGATGGCTTGCAACACGACGATGAGCAACAAGACGTTCTTGTAGGGACCAAGATGGCTGCGAAGGATCTGGCGGAGGCTCATGTATTAGATGGCGCCGGTACTCGCAGATCGTTTGACGGTGGGGGAACCATCGAATACGAGGAGGCGTTTCGCCAGTTTGTCAATGAAGAAGCGATCATGGCTAACCACAACGACGGCACCAGGGAAGTGCGCCAGCGCCCTGTCCATTACCTGGGCGCTGAGAATGTCGAGGTGGTTGGTTGGCTCATCGAGGATGATGACTGAGGCGCCGGACAACAAGCAGTGAGCCAGTGCCACACGGGCCCGTTGACCGCCCGAAAGGTCGCCGATTCGTTGCTTAAGGTCCATTTCGGAAAACTGCAGCAAGGTAAGAAAGCGATTGACGTGTTTCTTGGGCGCTGCGAACGCCAACGACCCAGGTGCAGAGTTGATTGAGTGCGCAACCGTGTCATCCAAATCCATGGACTCGAACACGCTGTTGTAGTACGCGAAATTGGCACCTTTTACCCAACGAATGTCGCCGCTAGTTGGCGACGTCTTACCAACTAGCACATCAAGCAATGTGGTCTTGCCCGAGCCGTTTGAACCGACGATGGCTAGCCGGTCTCGGCGATGCAGTTCGAAGGAAAGGTCCTCGAACAACACGTTGTCCCCGTAGGCCATCGATATATTTTCGACCCGGCAGAGATTGTCGCTTATGTGTAGGTGATCGTAAATATTGGTGATTACCTGATCGACAGCTTTGGGAGTTTTGCGCTTCTTGATGTTGGCGATTTTGCGATCGACGCCCTTGCGTTGGGCGGCGCGCCGGCGCTTGTCGATGGCTTGACCCTCATACGCCAACAACTCTTCTTCGTGCACAAATTGTCGTTCGAGCGTCTTGATACGGGACTGCTTCTTGGGTACGTAATAGCTGTAGTTGCCGTCGTACTCGTGAAGGTGATGGTTCTCAATTTCGACAATGCGTGTAACGGCATTGTCGAGAAACTGCCGATCGTGGGAGACAATTAGGGCTGCTCCGGGGAACGATTCGAGCCAGTTCTCGATCCAACGCACGCCATCGAGGTCGAGGAAGTTGGTGGGCTCATCGAGCAAGAGGACATCGGGCTGTTGCAACAAGATCAAGGCGAGAGCCGCTCGGTTGCGCCAACCGCCCGAGAGCTGATCAACCGGTAGTTGTCGACGGGTCTTGTCAAAACCCAGCTTGGAAAGCACCGTCTCAATCTTGTTTTCGTAGGTCCAACCGCCGAGTGTCTCCATTTGCTCGAACAACGTGCCTTGTTCGTCAATGAGCTTGGTCATCTCGTCCGTGTCGGTGACCGATCCAAGGGCCGCATTGACCTCTTCGAGGCGTTGCTCGACCGCATGAATCTCGGCAAAGACTTCGTTGAGGGTTTCCCAAACGCTGTGGTCGCCACTGAGTTCGGAGAACTGAGAGAAATAGCCGATAGTCACGCCGTGACTTATGTCGACTGTGCCGCTGGTTGGCACATCACGTTCTAAAATGAGCTCGAGTAGCGTCGTCTTGCCTGTGCCATTGCGGCCAATGAGCCCGACCCGGTCACCCGCTCCTAGTTTGAAAAAGGCTTCGCGTAACACCACGTTGCGTTCGTAGTCTTTGGCGACGTTATTTAGACGTATCCAGCTCATTTGGTCACGCCTTTCTTCTCAATCACCCGTGATGTCTCAGGCCTGAGGCTACTGGCGCTCCGCAGGAATCTTGAAGAATGAGTGGGGTACTATTGGCGTATGGGCTTTGATGCTGCGGAGAAGGAACGTAATCTGATCGCCGAATCCGAGGCGTGGGACACCACTCGCTCTGTGCCCGCCGAAACCGGCGATATCCCGATTATCGATGTGGGCGATTATTTTGCTTCGGGTTCCGACGAAGACCTTGCTGTAGTTGGTGCTCAACTGCGTGAAGCCGGGGAGGAGGTCGGCTTCTTTCTCCTCACTGGACACGGCGTCGATAGTGATTTGATTTCCGGTCTATTCGCGAACGTTAAACGTTTCCACGAACTGCCCACAGCCACGAAGGAACTGTTGGCAATGGATCGGCCGGGCGCAATTGTCGGGTCGGGTTATCTCGGTCCCCATAACCGCAAGTTGCCCACCCGTTCCAACAGCAACGCCAACGAAGCTATTGTTTTGAAATCGGGCAACGGGCTTACTTTGGCCGACAACGAGTGGCTGGACGAAGATGTCATCCCGGGATTCCGGGTAGCTATCGAGCAATACGCCCAGACCGTCGAAGCATTAGCGCTGCGCCTGCTTCCGATCTACGCCGCGGCACTTGGTATTGAACCTGACTTCTTCGACGAGGCCTTTCTCGAACCACTGTGGCGGCTGCGATTAACGCACTATTTACCCGCCGATATGACGGCCAATGACGACGAGTACGGCATCGCCCCGCATGTGGACACCACGTTCCTCACGATGCTGGTGTCAGACTCTCCCGGTCTCACGGTGTACAGCACCGAACGCGATCAGTGGGTCGAGGCCCCGGTGGTTGAGGGAGCGTTCGTTATCAACTCCGGCGAGTTACTTAAACAATGGAGCAATGACCGGTTTGTCAGCGTCCGTCATTTCGTCAAACCCCGCGACGGTCACCGTTACTCGGTGCCGTTCTTCTTCAACGCCAGCGCCGATTTCCCCATGGAATGTCTGCCCACGTGCACTGACGAAGACAATCCGCCCAGGTATCCAACAATTTCGTACCTACAAAGCCAAGGCATCGTCCAAGGTGAGTAGCAGTTCGCCAATTTGACGGTGATTGCCGGCAAAGTCTGATGGCCGTGGTCCAGCGCGAGGTTCGGGCCCCAGGCTTGCTCTGGGTTAGATGCGCTGAGGCAGGTTGCTTAAGGCGTCGTCGACACTGGTGCCGTTAAGCACGGCGTTGAGTGCGGCAAGTCCGCTATCCATGGCCATTGAAACCGGCGGAATGAGTCCGTCGAGTAGCTCACCTGAGAGTTTGTTGGCGTTGACGATGATCGAACCTCGGCAGCGGAATCCGCCATCGGTGGGATCCATTTCGAAGTTACCGCTGAGCATCTTGACGTTGAGGCGACCAATGAGTTCGTTGACAATTGGGCGGTCAGCTTCGTCGATTGGTTCGGGACGAATCGAGTAGACCAATACCTGACGCTGGGCTTCGCGGGAATGGACCCACATTGACCAGACGCCTGAGTTGCCTTGCACCATCGCCGAAACCATGTCGGCACCCTGGTGCCGCTCGAACGCAATTTCGCTGGCATCGAGGTAGAGGCGGATCTCTTCCAGTAGTTCGGGCCATGGCTCATCGGCTGGAGGTGGCATGACCCGAGGAGCAGTTACAGGCTCGTCGACTCGCACCAGATTTTCGGCGCTTGCCCAACTGGTGGAGAATCCGGCCCAAACCTCGGCGCCGGGCGATTGCAACTCAGGAGGTAGTTCGACGGCTTGGGTGACGTGCAGTGCGAACCAGTTTTCGGTCATCAATACTTCGGCGTCGTCTCCGGATTGGGCAAGTTCGGCCACGCCGTCGCTGGGCGAAAGTGAGGCAATACGCCGAATGAGATCGGGCACCTCTGCATCGGCTAAACGTAACTCGATACGCACGTTGGACTTGTCACCCAGACTGCCGGCCTCGCGTGTGGCGTTCTTGAGGTTGAAGGCCTCGTAAACATCGATGGTGTCCCACGTGTCGTACGGAACCTCGATGAGCATGCGAAACTGCGACAAACTCGGGATCGCATCGACCACGTCGACAGGAAACGGTGCGCCAACAGGCAAACGTAATGGGAGGGTAATGGGGTCGAACATGGCTGGATTTGTGCTCAGGCGCCTAGGACCCAGGGGCCATCTTTGGATGACCAGGTAAAGAAGGCTTGGGTCTTGGTGAGTTTGACCTTCAAAATGTCGGGGATGGGCAATTTGGATTCTTTCTTCGTGCCGAGAGCGACGGAAAGTTCGCCGCCTTGGAAGGTGACGGAGATGGTGAGATCGGCGGCCGCTGGAAGATGGAAACCATCGTTGGGCGACAAGACGCTTGGCGAAGTCATAGCCAGACTCTTCAGTAACGACTTGTTCATAGCGGCATCTGGATCGCCATTTGCCTTTTCGGCCTTCTCGGCTTCACGGACCATCTTTTCTAGGATTTGATAAATTTTCGCGCCGATATCAAGGGCTGGTGGCATCGTGCCACTGCCGGACGCTTCGACCGAAATTGGCTCCCATTCGGTGGTCTTCTTTTTGCCGGAGGCGCCACCGCCACTGCGACGCCCGGTTTGAGAAATGGCCAGTCCGATGGTGAACCCGGCCACAGTGATCTGGCCGCTAGCGTTCCAACCGAACACATCGGCGCCAACCCGTTTTTGTCGTTTGCCGGCATTGAGTATCGAGTCGCTTTTGACGTTCTGTTCTCCGGCACCGCCCTTGCGGTCCATGAGTGATTGCTTGTCGACTTTTCTGCCGCTAAATCCTCCAACTGATAGTTCTCCGCTAACCGGACCGCCTTCAGCACCGAGCGCCGCTTTTGCGCCGACGGTGCCGCCGCTTTGCACATAGGCCTCGTCGGACCCTTCGGCGTCGTCGCCCCACACTTGTTCTTCTAGCGTACGAGACCACTCTTCGGATTTGGCTAGACCGGCAGTTCCTGCGGATCCGCCCCACAAAGTGCTGATGACAGCGGTGGGAGCAGCGCCTTCACGACCGCGCCGGTAAAGGGCGTAGCTCATAAGAGTGGCTGCTTCTACGCCATCTTTGCCATTTGCTTCGATGAACCCACCAAGGGTGGCGGAAATTTCGGCGGCTCCACTGATCTTGCCTTTTACGCCCACTTTGACATCGAAACGAAGCTTGACTCGCGAGTCAGTGCCTCGTTCGGCTGATCCGCTAATACCGAAGGTTACATAGACCCCAGGTTGAACAGGAATATCGGCGGTAATTTCGAGTTCGGCGGTCGATCCCGGAGTCCCGACAGCCATGTCGGCGAGTCGGCCAACTTTACCGAACGCACTCTTGGCATCTTTTTGATCGGGATAACGAGCCTTGGCCTTCTTGTATTTCTTATTGGATTCGTCAATGACCGCTCCAGCAAGTTGATCGTCGTCGAGAGACTGTGACATCAAAGCGATTTCGGTGTCGCACAATCGGACAAATGCCTGCAGCCCAGCCATGCGCTCAGCTTTGGGGTTCACCGCGGCAGCGGCGGCAGGAGCCTCACCGCCAGTCTGAGCGGCGTTGTAGGTTGCTTTGGCTTGGTCGAGGGAAGCCAAGTTGTAATTGGTGGTGTCCTCGTACATTTCGCCGCGGTGATCAAGCCAACGCTGCGCTACATCTTGCATGGCGCGTATTTGGCTTACCGCTTGGGCAGCCTTGCCGGGGTCAGCGGAACTAAATCCCTTCTTGAGGAACTTCTCGTACTGAGCAAGAAGGGAGAGGATGACATCTTGAGCAGTCGACCCGTCATTGCCAATCACCCGCGACTTTATCGCCGTCTTTTCCCTGAACTGTTCGGCGCTCCACAACTTGGCCTGCACGCGGTTAGCGGATCCGGTCTGCTGAACGACGTGGGTGAGTTCGTGAGCGAGTAAGTGCTGGCCCGACGCGGAGCCGGGGTTGTAGGCACCTGGGGCAAAGTGAACATCGGATCCGTGGGTGAACGCGTGGGCACCAATTTGCGGTGCGAGACCACTATTGGCATGGATGCGAACATTGCCGAGGTCGGTTCCCATGGCACCCTCGAAGCGACTGCGGGTGTCGCCATCTAGCGTGTCGCCGCCCCCAGACGCC
Organism: uncultured Acidimicrobiia bacterium; assembly: GCA_964196475.1. Classification (GTDB taxonomy): domain Bacteria; phylum Actinomycetota; class Acidimicrobiia; order Acidimicrobiales; family JAHEJN01; genus CAWKZT01. Next base: position 5,342 of record CAXMUI010000059.1, on the reverse strand, counting down.
CTTTGAATGCGTGACTCGATCGAGGATTCGACTTCGCCGCCAGCGGGTCCAGCAGCCGCGGAAGGTGCGGTTGACCGAGCGATTTTCGTGCCGGGTGCTGCGGTGTTTGAAGAATTGAAATGTGATCGGGCGATCCGTGAAATTGGTGTGCGAGCTACGGTCTCGGTTGCTTGGTCCTGGGAGATTCCGCCAGAGCGGGAGAAGTGGCGCATGACGGCATCGGCTACCTGATCAGCTTCACGCTCGTAGGGGTCATCAGCGGCTCCTACTTGGAGCTTGGCTTGAGTAATAGCGCTACTGATATTGCGAGTTACTGGCGACTGTAAGGCCTGTTTAGCAGACTCGACAAGAGCAGACTCCGGAGCAATATCGGTAGAAGTCTCGGTCTCTTGATGCGTGGAACCCATATTCAACCTTCGTCTAGATCAACGAATCATAGATGTTTTGGGCGTCATTTGTCGAGTCCCAGATATGAATGATCCAAATTGCTTGCGGTCGAGTCCGAGTGAGGGGTCCGGCCACCATTTGTGGAACGGATGGTAAGTAGCATAGTTCTAGTTATACTAGAACTATGCTACTTACCATCGATGAGCATTCGACGCAGTCCTTGCAGGACCAATTGACCGGTCAACTACGTCAGGCCATTGCGTCGGCTGACCTTAAGTCCGGTGAAAAATTACCACCGGCACGCCAGTTGGCCGAGAGTCTGCATGTAAATGTGCACACCGTGTTGCGAGCATTTCAAACGTTGCGCGATGAGGGACTACTCGAGATCCGACGTGGTCGCGGAACGATAGTGACCGGCAGCGCGTCACTGCTAGCAGTACCCAGTCAACTCGCCAAACAGTTGGTCGACGAAGCTCGCCAACTAGGCCTTGGCAATACCGAAATTCGAAATCTTTTAGAGGTCCACTTATGAACGCCAAATATGTCCGCAATGTTCTCGGTATAGGTCTACCGATGGCGACGCTCGCCGTTGGACTCATTCCCTACCTAGCAAATCGGTCTGAACTGCCGTCGCGGGTCGCCACCCATTTCAACACGTCAGGGGCGGCGGATGGTTCGCTTTCGCTCACCGCCATGCTGATTGTGACCGGTGTCATGTGGTTCGTCGGGTCCGGCGTCTGCACTGTCGTGGCCTTTGGCCGATTCGCGATGGACGAATACACAGCTCCAGTAGCGGCGTTCGGCGGAGCCTTTGTCGCGGCATTGGGCGCCGTCCTACTCCTTCATACGTCCATCGACCAACAAGGTGTCACCGACTGGCAGCTCGTCAGCGTGGGATGGGGAACGATTCTCCTGTTTCTGTTGGCTTCCCTTGGCGCCGGGACATTTGGCGCCGCACTGGGACAAAGGTTGCCCTTCGTGCCCGCCGTGGCTAGCGATGAGATTGCCCCAACGATGGAGCTGAACCCCGGCCAACACGTTGTCTGGGCGAACACGATGATCCAACGCTGGGTGGTGGTCTTGACGCTCGCGATGACTCTGCTGGCAGTGGTGTTCATTGTGCTGGTCTACTCCTGGTTTGGTGGCATCGGATTTCTTATCGCTGGTCTCAGTACCGGACTACTGGCTCGCGTGCGATTCCAGGCGGATAGTTCCGGTCTTCGGGTGCAGTACGGATGGTTCGCATGGCCCCGAACTACTATCGACCTCCACCAGATCAAACGGGCATCGGTAATTGATGTGCGGCCTGCCAAGTGGGGTGGTTGGGGCTACCGAGGCAGCCTCACCTTAATGAAGCGAGCGGCGGTCGTCTTACGATCGGGACCGGGTCTACATCTCGAGTTGCAAAGCGGCAAAATTTTTGTGGCAACGGTCGATGAGCCCGAGGTGGCTGCAGCCGTGTTAAACGCCGAAATAGGTCGACAGCGTTAGCCCCTGCACATCGACATCGACATCAAAAGTCTTCGGTGTCGATGACCACACGGTTTTCTATGAGTCCGGCGGTTCCGGTGAAGGGAATGGACTCGGTTGTCCAAAACTCCAGTTGCGGGTTGTCTTGCATAGATTTCCAGTAAGCGGTGCCCTCGATGAAGTTGTACATCGCCAAGGGCGCATTACCCAGCGGTGAAAAGTCTGTCATCAACGGCTGCCGTGCAGGCGGTGTGTACGAGTCAAACTTAAGGTGGATAGTGGCTCCACGAATGGCGGAAAATCTGGCGGGCCAGATTCCATGAAGACCGTGGGTAAGTAGCATCCCGGTCTCGTACTTGAAGAACGTGGTCTTGACCACACACGGTAGGCAGCCGAAAGCCCGACGACGGACTCCGCCGTTTGCCGCGAAGTGGTTGGCATGGATGGGGGACCAAAGGTGGCCGGGGTCAAAGAAATACCTACCAGAGGTCAGCGTTTCTTCAGTGGCCAGTTCGCCGTTGGTGATGGGCCCCTTCGGATAGATGTCCAGCAGGGAACACAATAAAACGTTGCTTTGTTCTTGCTCCATGTAATTGGCCAGATCGTGAAGCGAGCGGGTTTCTGAACCCGGGAACATGAGCAATTCATCGGCATCAGCGACTACGCACCAGTGACCCTGCCCGTAGTGCTCCAACACATGTCGAGTCCATGCCGCTCCGCTGTCGGCCTTGGCAAAGTCCCCGTCGGCAGCTAGTAGGTGAGCGTCAGCCTGCTTGGCAACCCAGGAGCGGGTTTCGTCGCTTGATTTGTTGTCGATGATGAAGAACCGGTCGACACCGATTGAACGATAGTGAGCGAACATCAATGGGAGTCGGTCGATCTCGTTCTGGCACATGACAATGAGCCGTATCTCGCCATCCGCGTTCGGGACCGGAGGCTCGGCAGGCGGCAAATCAACGGTGTGTTCAACGGCAATGGCCTGAGGAATTTGGCGAGTAATCCAACCTCCGAGATGTCGAAGGGTTGCCGAGGCCTTGGTCAGGATCCGCACCCAAATGCTTGGAACTGGATGGGGCCATTCGCGAAATGACTGCACGGGCAATTGGAGCCAGAGGTCGTACCCGCAATAGCATACGAAAAGTCCGATCCGTAGGACCAGTCGGTGGTGCCATGCCATGGCGCCGATGGCATAACTACGAGGTACGCGAATCACCATTGCAATCTATCGGCGTGACTCGCTTCGTCCGATTTCGGTGCCTCTCACCATCACTCGTGCGATCCGCACGCCGCAGAATCTGAAATGTCCGCTGCGCACCAACCCAACCACCCTCACATTTGGTCCCATCCACGAACTCCAGGTAGCTACAGAACTAGGGTCGACTATGTCGTCGCCTGGACCGACTACGAAGCCCGTGCACGGCTTCGGGCGAGCCACTCGTCACTCAGGCGCTTGTCATAGGGGTGGTCGGAGTCGAGGCGCTCCTTAAGTCCTGGGGTGAGTGGGACCCGTTCAGGGAAGTCCCGCCCGGTCACGTTGGCAATCAACGTGAGTGGGGGCAGACCCAGATCGTCCATGAGGATCCGTGTGTCGCTATCAAAGGCCTCAAGGTGACCGACGAGCCAGATCCGCTCGAGGAGTTGCATCGACGTGTCGTAGAGAGCTGAGTCGGACATTTTACTTCGTATGCCTCCAAAGTGCCGTACGATTTTTCGACACATCCCGTTCCGGGACTGGCCCCCGTACCAGACATCGAACGGAACTGGTGGGGTCCCAGATCGCTCCAGGTCGTTGTGCATGCGGAAGTTGTAGAGCGAGACGAGTCGCGAGGCCGGTGACCGGAGAAAGATCGAGTAGCGATGCGTTCGTTCCGGGACGAGTCGGTGTGTATCGAGCGTTACCTCGTGACCGAAGATCACCCGGGCGCGCTGCCGATCTGCGACTGATCGCTCCTCGAATGGAGTAAGGCCGAGGTCCTGCTCCGCAATGCGGCCGACCGGGCCGAGGTGGATGGCGGTCTCGTGGAACGTGAGGTGTTGAACGAAATGGTGACGAAGCGACTGACCACCCGTCTTGGGTATGTGGCCGACTAGATGGAGGACTTGTCTGGGGTCAGCTGACTTGTTCATGGCGCGAGGTTAGGCCGACGTCATCGAACACGGCGGTCGGCCAGACCACTCCGCAGGATCGGGACATGGTTGATTCGTTGCCCTACTGCCATCGCCCGTCCGTTCTCAACGTCTGTGCCCTCTACATCGACGAAGCCGACATCGGTCATCATCGTATGAATCGCTGCAGGGGAAGGTATCAGCCAGTTCCAACCGCCACGGCTGCCCGGCCGTTGTGTTCCCTTATGATGCCAGGTGGGTCCCTGGTAGGCCAGGACGCAATCCTCGGAATCCAACGACATCGTTTCGACAAGGCATCGGCCCGAGTCGCGCAGCATGTTAAAACAGAGGCGCAGCGAAAGGACCGGATCGGTGACGTGGTAGAGCACACCTGAATACAGGATGATGTCGAATTTGTCCTGTGCGGAAGGATCGAGCCCGAGGTCGAAGAGGGATATGTTCTGAACCTCCAGCGAGTCGACAGCGAAGGCTTCCTTCAGGAAAGAAAGACACTCGGCGTACTTGCGGACTTCCTCAATGGCCGTCACTTCCGCACCCAGCGCGCACAGCAACAGCGAGGTGCCACCGGTCCAGCAGCCGACGTCGAGGATCCGGATTCCGCGGAGATCGTCCGGGAGGGCCGAGAAGCGGTCCTGAAACGCCGCCGGGATCTGGATGTGCCGATCTTTCATCCGGCCGTCTAGCCGGAAAGAACCGAAATCGTGGTCATGGCCCCAGTGGAAGTTCACAGTCAGGTCGCGTTGCCCGTCGGCGGTGGGAAGTCCCTCGCCTTCGTGGTCCCGGAGTGCCAGGAACTCATCGAGTCGATTCTTGAATGACTCCGGGGTGATGTCAACAAGGTGTGCAGTCGTGTAACGCTCCATCGCCCGTTGGTACGAATCGATCGTCTCCGGGCTGACTTCTTCCGCAATCGGCACGTTGATCGGCTCCCTTGTGAACTCCGTGGTCCGCCGCCACTGTACTGAAGCACGGTAGAGGTATGGTAAAATGAGCAGCCGATGCGGACCCAGGTCTCCCGCCACCTCCCGAAGTGAGCGGTGATGTCACTGCCCCGGAGCCTCCGCCAGTCATGCGGGGTTTGCTTGGAGCGGGTGACGAAAATCGACCTCGCATATTCACTTTGGGAAGCTGTTCGGCTGGTAGGGCTGTGCGGGCGGTGTTGGTTAGTGATACGTCACTCGTGGCCTCGTTGATCGACCGTGTTTGGCCCAACACCCCTAACCTCGGACCATGACCTCACGCTCCGACCGTTCGTTCGACATCGTCGTGTTCGGCGCAACCAGCTTTGTGGGCGAGATCCTGTGCCGCTATCTGGTCGAGCGCCACGGCACCGACGGCGACCTTCGCTGGGCCATCGC
>CAXMUI010000058.1:0-1532 GCA_964196475.1 uncultured Acidimicrobiia bacterium | reverse complement strand
CTTGATGCCGCGGCAGTGTTGTTAGTTGAAGTGGATGGTCTGGCCGATGGTGTCGCATCCGAGGCCCAGGCGATCGACGAAATTGCCATGGCGAATGGCGCGTCTAAGGTACGCACGGCGGCCGATGAAACCGAGCGAGCGTTGCTTTGGAAGGGCCGCAAGACGGCCTTTGGAGCCATCGCCAATATTGCTCCGGATTATTACTTGCACGACACCGTGGTGCCCCGCGGGGCACTGGTGAGCATCATCGAGACCATCTACGAAATCGTCGACCGCCACGAACTGCTAGTCCTCAACGTGTTTCATGCCGGCGACGGCAACCTGCACCCACTATTGGTTTATAACGGTGCTGAACCAGGAATTATGGATCGGGTTCATGCAGCAGGAGAAGAGATCGTCAATGCTTCACTTGCTCTAGGCGGAACGTTGTCGGGAGAACATGGCATTGGCGTCGAGAAGCGCGACTACATGACACGCCTATTCTCATCCGCTGATCTAGATCATCAAAACCGGTTACGGCAAGCGTTTGACCCCTATTGCCGAGCGAACCCCGGCAAGGTTCTCCCTTCGGGGCATACGTGCGCCGATATTCAGAGCCTCGAATCCGTGCCCAAGAGCGTGTGGATATGAACGATCAGGTGTCTAAAGCATTTGAAGATTTTGCAGCCACCATTGGTGACAGTGGACCAGTTGCCGTGGTGGGAGGCAAGACACAGTGGGCGCTTGGCGGCGAATCCTTAGTTGGAACTGACCTCGTCACCGCTCCCATTGGGATTATCAACTACCAGGCTGAAGAAATGACGGTTCGGGTTGGGGCCGGCACGACTGTCGCCGATCTGCATGCGGCCTTGGCCGAGCGCGGGCAACGCACAACATTGCCCGCCCGATCAGGAGGAACCATCGGCGGTGCCCTGATGGTTGGCCACTCGTCAATTCACCGGTGGGGGCGTGGGCATCTGCGTGACGCATTGCTGCAAGCCAACTATGTGAGTGCGGACGGCCAAATGGTGAAAGCCGGCGGACCAACGGTAAAGAACGTCAGCGGCTTCGACTTATGCCGAGTGCTTGTTGGCTCGCTTGGCACGGTCGGACTCGTCGGCGAAGTGATTTTGCGCACGGTTCCAATAGCGGCACACGAACAGTGGGTCAGCACAACTGGTACACAACCGTGGTTATTGCCGCACCGACTTCTTACTGCGTCCGCGGTTCTTTGGGACGGAACTACAACATGGGTACACCTCGAAGGCCACCCCGGCGACATCGCCGCGGACCATGCTTGTATTGCGGCCGACGGGTTCACACCGTGCGATCAGGGGCCTGAAATTCCGGCCTATCGCCGGATGGTGCCGCCGGCAGATTTGTCACAACTCGTGACGAGCGATGTCTTTGTTGCCGAGGTCGGAGTGGGTGTCGTGCACCAGAACGAACCCAGTACACCTCGCTCAGTTTCTGTTGGTGTTCGCAAACTCAACGAACAAATCAAAACCCAGTTCGATCCCACGGGACGGCTTAACCCGGGACGCGATCCGCTC
>CAXMUI010000057.1:0-6597 GCA_964196475.1 uncultured Acidimicrobiia bacterium | reverse complement strand
CTACGACCGCTTTGGTGACGATGGCCTAGGCGGACAAGGTGGCCAACAGCAGCCAGGAGCCGGCGACATCGGCGACCTGTTTGGCGCATTCTTTGGTGGTAATAGCCCCTTCGGCGGTGGTGGACAGCGCGGCCCTAGCGGACCGCCGCGTGGAGCAGATCTCGAGGCTTCGGTTTCGATCACGCTCGAAGATGTAGTGGCTGGCACGACCGAAGAGGTCGAGGTTCGCACCGCTGTCGCATGTGAGCCATGCGAGGGCACAGGCTCCGACGATGGCACGACCGCTACCTGCACACAGTGTGGGGGAGCGGGAGCGGTGCGTCAGATGCGCCAGTCGATCCTGGGGCAGATGGTTTCAACCGTCACCTGCGATCGCTGTGGTGGACTTGGCACCGAGATTGCGACGCCGTGTTCTACCTGCGGTGGCGAAGGCCGCGAGATTAAGACCAAGACGTACACCGTCGAGGTTCCTCAGGGTGTCGATCATGGCACCACGTTGCGACTTACTGGCCGTGGTGCGGCAGGTGTTCGTGGTGGAGCACACGGAGATCTTTACGTGCACATACAGGTGGCACCGCACAACCGGTTCCATCGTGATGGCGTCGATTTAATTGAGGACCTTCACGTTCCTATGACACAGGCATCGCTGGGGGCCAAGTTCCCCTATCTGACCATTGATGGCGAGACTGAACTCGAAGTTCGTCCCGGCGCCGGTTCGGGTGACGTGCTCACGGTTCGCAATGCGGGTGTTCCGTCCCTGAGGGGCCGCGGTCGGGGGCACCTTCGTGTGCGCCTAGTCGTTGACACACCAACCGATCTGACCGAAGAGGAAGATGCGCTATTGCGCGAACTTGCTGAACGTCGGGGCGAGCAAGTTGCCGAAAAGGGCAGCAAGTGGTTGGGCAAGATCCGGTCGGCGTTTAGCTAAATGGCTACGGGCGGTCCGGATGGCAAGGGCGGGCCCCATGTCTTCGTCCGCGATGTCCACGTGCCTGTGGTGGCTGCCGAAGATCACCATCACCTTGCGAAGTCGCTGCGATTACGGGATGGTGATCCTTTTACGGTTTCCGATGGGCAGGGCAAGTGGCGTGGATGCCTATTTGGTGAGCAAGTCGAACCGATTGGCGTAGTTATCGAGGCGACTCCTTCGCTCTATCCCGTCGCGGTGGGATTCGCATTAATCAAGGGCGGCCGGCCTGAACTCGTGGTGCAAAAACTTACCGAGTTGGGTGTTGACACCATCGTGGCGTTCGAAGCACGCCATTCGGTAGTGCGCTGGAACGAGGCAAAGCGAACAGCCAATGTTGAACGTTGGCGCAAGGTGGCTCGTGAAGCCTCGATGCAGTGCCGCAGGGTGTTTCTCCCTGAAGTGCAACCGGTGGCAGATTTGGGTGAACTCTTGGCTGCTGGAGCAGTGTTAGCGGATCGCGACGGTCAACACCCTTTGGCCGAGGCACGATTTGTCCTTATTGGGCCAGAGGGTGGCTGGCATGCTGACGAGCGCAGCGGTGCTCCGGCAGTACACCTGGGCGATCAGGTTTTGCGAGCCGAGACGGCGGCAATTGCGGCAGGAGTGCTAACTACGGCAATTCGGTCGGGGATTGTTTCGTCGAACTAGAGGCACAAACCGTCGTCGTTAACACCACGAAGGCAAATAGCGGTGCGCTCGACCGTCATGAGGCCAACGTCGGAGGAACCGTCATCTTCTTGTAAGAAGAAGTGCAGGCGCCAGCCTTTCAGAGCATCATCGCCCAAGCCAATGAGATCGATAGTGCCCTCGATGAGGTCACCGAATGTGTACTCGCCTTGGCGACTGACCACAGTGGGGGGTTCTACGCTCGCATGGTGCGCTACGACGTCGCCGATCACGGTGATCACGGACCCGAAAGGAATGGAACCGACGCCGGCCACAATTTCGGCAGTCGCGTCATCGGTGCGTCCAAGGAAGCCAAGGTTGTAGGCGTTGGCCCACCCGGTGACACCGTCGGCGGTAATTTCGTACCAAAGTCCGCTGGTGTCAAGCAGACAGGCGAGGCCGGTGGCCACGACGTCCTCACGATCATTTGCGAGTTGCTGTAGCGCTGGATCACCGGAGGCGGGTGCGGAAAGTACGGGGAGGGTCCCGCCTGTGTCGAGATCCTGGTAGTCCATTCCAACGACGGCGAGGATGTCACCGGCCGAGGCGAAGCCTTCGAAGTCCCCGCATGCACTGAGGTCAACAACCGGCGCGGGAGGTACCGGTGTGGCGGTTGGTTCGGGCGTAGCCGTAGGCACGACGGTCGGTTCGGGGGTCGCTGTGGGCTCTGGAGTAGCGGTTGGCTCTGCGGTAGGAACTTCGGTTGGTTCTTCCGTTGGGGTTGGTTCGGCTGGCGCGGAGGTCGCGTCGGGGGCAGCCGTTACCTCTAAAGAGGGGTCGCCGGTGCAAGCACTAGCAAACAGCGCTAAGGCGAAGATGGCAATGAGGATGCGAAAGTGGCGCATGACAAACTCCTAGTGATGCAAAAACGTACCGCGTGGTTACTAGTGTTTCAGGATTCGGGTGAAGGTTGTGGTCAACCCTCGACGTTTTGTCTTGCTGGCAGGTCAGCTTGAGTAGTGCTGAGCGACAACGTCGGGATAGCTGCGGCTGAAATAGTTCCACAACTGACTGCCATAGGTATCGGGCATGTGTTCGGAACTCATGTCGGCAGTGCCAGCTTCGGTTTCGGCCGCTTGGGCCATGAACCCGGCTGCGGCGTGACGCGGACTCGCGGCGACAGCGTCGGCGAAGGACGGCGCAAGAGGGAGTGGAGCCAGCGATGTGAGCAAGGAGGGGCCGTGAAAGTAACCAGCCGAGAAGCGGGTCTGCTCGGTGATGACACGGTGTGGTGTGGCGACGAGGTAGTTCTGCGAGATCCCTTGCAGCATCTCGCCCAGATTGATGACGAAAGAGTCTGGAACGATCGGTACTGAGATCCAGTCGCCAGCAGGACTCTGCACCTCCAAACCGGGCGTCTGCCCAGCCGCAAGAACGGTCAGGAACCCAGCATCGTGATGAGCGTTGACACCGGCTGCGCCCGCTGGTGTCGGCGGATAGTGGATGAACTTGGTGAGCGACATGCACTCTTCGCCAAACAGGTTGCGAAGGTGATCTTCGGTCATACCAAGACCCAGCGATAGTGCGCCGATAATCTCATCGGCCAGCGAGCCGAGTTTGGCGAACCACGCCAACGTTAGATCCTTGAAACCAGGCAAGACGTCGTCGGGAAACCATTGGTTTGGTCCAAGTAATCGCAGGTAATTGGGTTCGACATCTACGTCGCGCGCTTGGTGTTCGCTCCACGTGTCGACTTGCTCGCGCATATCTGGGCGGTTGTTGGTGTATTCGGAGCCAACTTGCTCCCAACCTCGAAAGTGACGGGAGTTGTTCTTGTCGATGAGCAGCTTTTGGTCAGTAGGAAGGGCAAACAAATCCTGCATCATGTCGAAGACCGACGTGGTGAACGAGGACTCGATCCCATGATTCACGACCAGGAAAAACCCGATGTTGTGGCAGATGTCGATCAATTCGGAAACGAAAGCATCGCGTTCGGTGGCGCTGCCATGCCAACGAGACCAGTCAACAATGGGAATCTCGGAGAAATTTTCCTCAGCCACAACGCCGACACTAGCTGTGTATGGATAGTCGGCGAAACCAGGCAGGGCGACCACAGCGTTGGCTACGGTTCGCTTAAGAGGTAAGCGTAAGCAGTGACAGCGACGGTGTGTTGCGATGGTCCACCCGGAACTCCGGGAGCAAAAATGTAGCGCACCTGCTTTTGCACGGTGACGCTAATTGCTGGTCGTCCGTCTCTTGTTGTGAGGATGATTTGTACTGTCCCGTCGGTGTCTTGGGCCAGAAAGCTGGCCTTTCCTGCTTCTCTGGCTAGTTGCAGACTGAACGCCTCGGTTGGGTTCGCCCCTTCGCGAATTGCCACGGCGTCAATTCCCAGGCCTGCAGCATCGTTAGCGACAGCACTTGCCACCGAGTGCAGTTCACGCTTGGCTAGATAGAGGTGACTAAAATCGACAGTGATCGCCGCCAAGATGATGAAAATGAGAACGCCGGCGGGGACGAGCAGCAAGGCGCTTCCACGACCACCTCGTGCCGGTCGTGCTAACACAGCGACGCGGTGCCGAGACCAGCACGGTATGGGTCAACAATCTCGCTGTGGGACGACTGCACATGAATGCCGTTGCCCCAACTGCCAATGAATGGGACAGAAATTACCGGGGTTGTGTATTCATAGGTAGCGGTTACTCGTGCGCATCGAACGAAGCTGCTATCGATCACGCCGCCGCTCTCGACTTCGAAGGAGCCGAGTGCCCCTCCGGATTTGACCTGTGCGTCGAACGCCGATTCGCCATGAGCGAGCGCGCCATTGATATCGCCGTCGGACTCGACCAGAAACCGGACCGACTCTCTGGCTGCGCTGCTCGTGGCCATCTTGGCGTCAATTACCACCCAAGTATTGGCGATGAGCATCGTTCCAGCAAAGAAGATCAAAAGTCCAAACGGCAACATTTCGATCCCACCTACGGCACCTCTTTGGTGCGAAGCGGCGCTGGGGAGAGGTTTACGGCGCAATCGCATGGAAGTCCTCTAAGCGAACCGTGGCCGACTTATCGATTGCAAGCCCCACAGCATCGGTAAGACCCAGCGGTAGAAGCGATGGAGCACTGGTCTGCACACGAATGGTGACGGAGTCGGAACTCATTGTCACCTCGATGACGGCTGACTCGCCGAACCCGCCGAGAGCGGACCTCAGATCGGCGACCGCTTGGACAGTCGCTCCTGATCGATTGTCAGCTTGGGAGGCTGACGCAACATGAGCCGCTGCATCGTAAGCAGAACCCGACACCACCGAAGTGGTGTAGAGATGAAGCAGCAAATGCATGGCAAGAAACATGAACATGATGAACATCAGCATCCCGGTCATAGTGCTCACTAAGCCAGCGCCCCGTGTTTGGTCTAGGTGCCTACCTGGTTGATTTGTTGTTCTGCCTTGTCGCTCGCACCGTCGAAGATGCCCTTGAAGGCCAGCCAAGCTGCTACGCCGAGAAACGCCATGATTAGAACGGCGATAGCGGCGGAGATGACACCTTCTCCCCGTTCGTCGGTGGCTCGCTCGAGTGCATTCATACTCGCTGTTTTCGCAGCAACATACAGCTGGAGCACTATTTGTGGCTGGGTAATCGGTGGAAGGATCATGGGTTTGGCTTTCTCGGTAGATGGTCATGATTCTGTAAAGAGCTTGAGTGCCTCGATGAACGGGACGGCGATAAACAGCACGCCCGGCAGCAACGTGGCAACGGTGACGGGAATCCACACCTGCTGGTCTCGGCGTTCGATCGTGGCAAGGAGTTCGCGGTGTGCTTCGCGGCGTATGGCCTGAGCTTCGTCGTGTACAAGGCGGCCCAAGTCGACCGTCTTCCGATTTAGAGACAAGATCGAAGTGAGGCGATCGAGGGCCGCCACATTGGCAAGTGTTGACCATTCGTGAAGCGCTTGTTCGTCGGACAGGCCTTGTTGAATTCGCGTAACCACTATTCGCAGGTCAGAAGCGATGACGCCGTTGCCGCGATCAGCGAGGCGTTGAATCGCCGCGCCCAATGAATAGCCAGCGGACAGGAGCATGCCGAGTTGCTCTGCGACGACGGGAAGTTCGAGAAAAAGCGTTCTTTGACGTTTTTCTGACGCCCCCGCCAGTTGCTGTTCGAGCACGAGGAACGCAAGCATCGCCGCGCCAACAACGAGCAGTAGGGCAAGTGTGGGTGGTGCTTCGGCGGCGTAGGCCATTAAGGCTCCGGCCATCCCGGCGGCAGTGCTGACTCCCACCTGTCGGGTCCGAAACTCGCTCATAGTTAAGGGGGAATGAATACGCAGGAGACGAGTTTCTAGATCTTCGTTGACACCAAACACCCGAGCCGCTGCTGTCCCGACCGTTACCGCTAGGGGCGAGAGGACTTCGCCAAAGGACTCGACATCAAACGGCGAGTGTTTCGGTCTTGCCAGAGCAACCGGGCTGTAATCGCGGAGTCGGTCGGTGAGGCGGTGTCGTTGAAACCATCGGAACTCCGACAAGGCAAGCATGAGTCCGACGAGGAGCGCAATGGTGCTGAGAGCGGAAAGCCGGGTCATGAGGTCTTGCCTCGTAGCACCCGCTGCTCGTCGGGTAGGCGCATGATCGTTGAGGCCCAAATCCAACACCCAATAATCATGGCTAGGGCCATAACTACGATGACTTGACCAGTGAACGTTCCGTACGCCTGACGGCCGTTCCCTATGGACATGCCGGCCAACGCCATTCCCAACGGAACAATGAGGACGAACCACCGAGCGAATCGTGCTCCAGCTTGTTTGGCGACGGCATCCTTGCGCCCATGGGCATCAGTCGTCCGGTTCTCGGCGAGGGTGGACAGCCGTGTGTCAAGGTCGGTACCGCCAATCTCGTGGGCAACCAAGAGCGTTTCGAGGGCCGCATCCGCTGTCGCATCGGCAAGTGCCGCTTTGAGTTGGGCCACTGTCCGGGAGAAGTCCGTGGAAATGAGCCACTCCCGATGGGCGGACCTAAACGC
>CAXMUI010000056.1:0-2500 GCA_964196475.1 uncultured Acidimicrobiia bacterium | reverse complement strand
CGGACGGTGGATGCGGTGCCCGGGAATTTGGCGGCGCAGGCGACAAGTTTTGTGGGTCGCGATGTCGAGGTGAAAGAACTCGCAGAGTTGGTGAGCCAGCATCGGTTGGTGACCTTGACTGATAGCAACGCGGAGAACCTGCCGTCGCTCGATCGAGGAGGCTGCGGGCGACCTGTTGGAGGTGCCTATGTCAACCTCTCGCACAGAATATGACGCTCTCAAGGTATGTTGTTGCGACTGCAGAATTACCTATCAAGAACTTCAATCGAATAGGGAACCGAGTAAGTCTCTACGGGAGATAGCACATGGATACTCACGCACATTCTGGTTCTCGGGCGACGACGGTAGAGGAACTAGACGCTATTCAAGCCAAGTTTTGGGACGAAGCTTCTCAAGCGCGTGGCCTAGCGTTTAAGCCGCAACCCAGCGACATCATTATCTCTTCCTATGCGAAGTGTGGCACGACGTGGTTACAGCAGATCGCTCACGGGCTACGCACCAGAGGCAACATGGACTTTGACGAGATCAGTGCTGTCACGCCCTGGATTGAAGTTGCCTACGATGTGGGTTGGGATTTAGATGGACCACAGGTGGCTGAACCCCGGGTTTACAAAAGTCACTGCAGTTGGCACGACGTTCCTAAGGGAGGTCGCTACATCTGCTCATTTCGGCATTCTCATGACGCGATTGTGTCGTTCTATCGGTTCTTTGAAGGCTCGCACTTTGAAGCAGACACGATCAGCATGGAAACGCTGATGGCCTGGCGTTGGCCTCGTGATGAAGTTGACAGCCAGGGCTATTGGTATCATCTGAGCTCCTGGTGGGAGCAGCGTCACAACAAAGATGTCCTGCTGCTCTGTTATGAGGATATGAAGGCCGATTTACCCGGCACTGTCCGAACAATTGCCCACTTCATGGGTATCACGCTGGATGATGCTCTCTTCGACATTGTTGTCCGGCAGTCTTCCCGCCAGTTCATGTTGGCGCACGAGCATCAGTTCGACTCGCGACACATTCGGGACATCGGCGAGAAACGGGCGGGTCTGCCGCCTGCCATCGATTTCTCCACGGTCACGCCTGGGGCATCAAATGAGCTCCGTTATCAGCTCTCACCGGCGCTCAAGACAAGGCTTGATGACATCTGGCGAGAGCAGATCACGCCTCGATTCGACATCGAGAGTTATGAGGACCTGCGCCAATCGCTCAGGGAACTACACCAGTCCAACGACGATGAGTTGGACCGAAGATAAGCCGGATAAGCAAGGGGCTCATCAAAGAGCGCGCCACCCGACTCGTTGGGCTCGGAGAGCGTCACATTCCGTAGGAGGGTCGCGTGCAGCGCTTAACGAACCGGTGCGACAGTGGCGGGCTGCCCGGTCGACTGACCCATGGACTTGTCATGCAGCTGGTCGAGACCATCCTGGCCGAGCCCGATTGGGTGACCGCGTCGTTACAGAACTGAGACGGGGAACACTCGACGGACCGCCACCGGTCGACATGCCATCGTCTGGCGTTCCCTCAGTCCTCATGAGGCCGGCTTCGGCGTCGCGCAACGAACCGGCCAGCAGCACAGATCGCCCAGTGACAGTGCCGATGCGATGCTCGCTGATGGACGCGTTTCGGTGCGTCCCGAATGGGGTCGCATTGTCGCTGTCCGACCGATCTGGCGAAGCGCACGGCGTCGAATGCCGTGTTGGGGGTGTGTTCGGTGTTCGCTGGCGGGTTCGATGCCGATGCGGTGACGGCGGTGTGCGGGCGGGTCGATGACTACGCGATGCTCGATGTGCTGGATTCGTTGGTCCGCAAATCGTTGGTCACCGTCAGCCGGGTTGGTGGTCGGACCCGCTACGGGTTGTTGGAAACGATCCGCCAGTTCGCCGAAGACCAACACGCCCACCCCGTCTCCGGGGCCCCGGCGGACACGACCAGCGACATCGGAGGTACCTGTGAGGTCAGGCATCGTCACGCCCGATACTTCGCCGGCTCACGTTGGAGGTGGTCGGTCGTCTCGGTTGCGATCTCACACACTCGTTCACTGATGATGGTACCCTTCGACATCGCATGCCATCGTTCTTGAGGCGGGAGCCAATATTTTTGCTTTGGCTGCGGCATCGGTGTCTGCATGGGGGCGCGACTATTGTCATGACTTGGTCATCTTCCAAGTGTGAACGGATATCAAAATGAGGTACCCATACGACCTTGGACACCACACGCGTCCGGTAACCACGACGTCTCCCGAGGCGCAAATCTGGTTTGATCGCGGTCTCGTCTGGATTTACGGCTTCAATCATGGTGAAGCGGTGAGGTGCTTTGAAAAAGCGGCTGCGCTCGACCCAACCTGTGCCATGGCACAGTGGGGTATTGCGTATGGACGCGGACCCTATATTAATAAGCAGTGGTCATTTTACGCTGAGCAGGATTTGATTGATTCGATAGCGGTGTGCCACCAGGCGTCACGCCGCGCATTGGCATTGAGCGACAAGGCAACGCCTGTGGAACG
>CAXMUI010000055.1:0-6894 GCA_964196475.1 uncultured Acidimicrobiia bacterium | reverse complement strand
GGCGCTGCTGCTTGAGATCTTGTCTGACTACCAGGTCTCAATTCCCGAATTAGGCACGGTTACCGCCAAACAGATTCCGTTAGTGTTTCTCACGTCGAATAACACTCGTGAGCTCTCTGAGGCGCTCAAGCGTCGCTGCCTTTACCTGCACATCGATTACCCCGAAATGGATCGCGAGCGCGAGATCGTGCTCACGAAGGTCGATGGAATCTCCGAAGCTCTCGCTGATCAGGTTGCCCGAATTGTGCGCTCCATTCGGAATCTCGATTTGAAGAAATCGCCTTCGGTTTCCGAGACACTCGACTGGGCTCGTACTTTGGTCCTGCTGGGCATCGAAAACGTTGATGCCAAAACAGCCACGGACACGCTCAATATCTTGTTGAAGTATCGCGCCGACATCGAAAAGGCCACCAAGGAGTTCGCCAATAATGGTGGCGAATTTTCTGGCTAGAAACCGATGTCCGACACTGCCGTAGCGAACGAATCGCCCCTTCTCGATCTACTCAATGGTTTTGTTGTTGAGCTTCGCGCGGCTGGCCTTCCGGTTAGTCTGACCGAAAATCTTGACGCAATGCGAGCGGTAACCCATATCCCGCTCGAGGACCGCGCAACGTTCAAGTATTCGCTGGCCGCCACGTTGGTCAAGAACTTCGCCCATTGGAAGGCATTCGAGACGGTCTTCGAGGTTTACTTCACGTTGCGTGGACCCGAGTATTCCCTTGTCGATGGAGAGTGGGCCGGCCAAGACAACGACGATGACGATGACGACGATTCACCCGACGGTGCGGGAAACGGTCAACAAGGTGATGGTCAAGGCCAGGGCGGCGGCGAAGGTATGTCGCCCGAGGAAATGGCCGAAATGTTGTACAAGGCCCTCATGAACGGCGACCAGACCACCGTGCGTGCTTTGGCTCGGCAGGCAGTGCAGCGCTACGCGGGTATGGAGCCCGGACGTCCGGTGGGAGGCACCTACTACCTTTACCGCACGCTGCGTAATCTCGATCTTGAGGCAATGCTGGAACGTCTCATGCAGGAGAAGCGCGACACTTCAGCTCAGCCGATGTCACCGCTCGAGGAACGTCTGGAAAACGACGAGTATGAGAGTCGAATCGAGAAGCTCAAGAAGGAAATCGAGGCCGAAATTCGACGGCGCCTAGTTGCTGATCGTGGCGTTGAGGCCATGGCGAAGACATTACGTAAGCCGCTCCCCGAAGATGTCGATTTCATGCATGCGACGCGCGAAGAAATGGTGGCGTTGCGCAAATCCATCGAACCGCTCACCCGCAAGTTGGCGGTTCGTCTAGCGCGTAAACGTCGCCACGGTCGAAAAGGGTCCCTCGACTTCCGGCGGACTGTCCGAGCGTCGCTCTCCTATGGCGGCGTTCCGGCTGACCCCAAGTTCAAGTTTCCGCACCCATCCAAACCCGAGATTATTGTTATCGCCGACATCAGCGGTTCGGTGGCAGCCTTTGCCCGTTTCACCCTCCACTTGGTTTACGCTTTGCAAGGACAGTTCTCCAAGGTGCGGGCCTTCGCCTTTATTGATGGCCTCGACGAGGTAACTGACTACTTCAAGAACACCGAAGACATCAACGAAGCTGTACATCGCGTCAATACTGAGGCCGACGTCATTTGGGTCGATGGCCATTCTGACTACGGCCACGCTCTTGACGTATTTCACGAGAAGTACAGCAAAGAGGTCAGCACCAAAAGTACCGTGATGATCCTGGGTGACGCCCGGAACAACTATCACACTTCACAGGCTTGGATAATTAAAGACCTCCAGGACAAAGCCCGCAGTGTGCATTGGCTTAATCCTGAACCGAAGAGTTACTGGGATACAGGTGACAGCATCGTCGGCGAATATGCCCAGTATTGCGACAGTGTCTGGGAAGTGCGAAACCTAAGGCAGCTAGAAAAGTTCGTGGAGACCTTGGTCTAAAGGTGCAATCCGCACTCGGTTTTTTCGCCATTCCAGCGACCTGACCTGGGATCTTCGCCGTCAGCTACTGGCTTAGTGCATGGCCAGCACCCGACCGATGGGTACCCCTGGTCAATTAGCGGGTTGACAATGATGTTGTTGGCGGTGACGTAGTCGTCAACATCTTGATCGGACCAGTTCGCGATGGGGTTCACTTTGACCAAACCGCGCACGTCTCGACCCACGATCGGTGCCCCCTGACGAGATGCCGCCTCTCCTCGCCGTAGGCCACTCATCCAGGCTGATTTGCTGGCCAATGCCCGATCAAGTTGCCCGACCTTTATGGCTGAACAGCAATCGGTTGGGTTGACGACCCAGAGTTTCTCGTTGTGCGGAGCCACGGTCATCATCTTGAGATTGAGGCCATAGTGACGTCGAACCTTCTCGACGGTCTCGAGCGTCTCGGGAAAGTGGTAGCCGGTATCGATGAATACCACCTCGATCGCGGGGTCAACGGCAACAGAGAGGTCGACCATGACCGCATCGGTCATGGAGGCGGTCAACGCGAGGAAGGGCCCGAAACTTTCCGAAGCCCATGCAATGATCTCGTGGGCGGTCGCTGTCTCAAACTCGGCGTTGAGACGAAGAAGGTCATGGTCGGTCGGGTTTAGGATTTGGGCGAGAGCAGGACTCATGTTGCGCACTCCGACTCGCCGACCTCTGTCTCGTAGGGGCTGGTTTCGTCGAAGTCGATGTAGAACTCTGGACCATCGGCGGGGGTGGGGAATTCGTCCAGGTCTTTGAGTGTGGCGGCAATTTCTTTGACTCCACCGGAGCGTTTAATCCAGCCGCGAAAGTCTTCGCCTGGGTGGCGTTCGCCTGCGAAACGGCCGATTACCCGCTCGGCGGCCTCAGCTGCATTGTGGGCAGGAAGACGCAGTGCCTTCTCCCCGAAGTGAATCTTTTCTTGGCCGACGTAGCCACCGAGCATCATCTGATAGCCGGGAGCAGATCGTCCGTGTACCCGTCGTTCTGCGCCGAAAAATCCGATGTCGGCGATGTGATGTTGGCCGCAGGAGTTGGTGCAACCGGAGATGTTGGTTCGGATTCCACCCACTTCCGCCAGGCCAGCGGCCTCTAGCCGATCCGCGATTGCGTCGGCCAAGCCACGCGATTGGGTAACGGCAAGGTTGCAGGTATCTGCGCCGGGGCAGGCGACAACGTCGCGGGCTAACTCTGCTCCGGGTTTGGCCATGCCTAGATCTTCGAGTCGGCCGAACAATCCTCGTAGCTGGGCCCCATCGAGGTCGCGGAATACGAGGTTTTGGCGGTTGGTAACGCGCACCTCGGCCTTGAAGTCGCGGGCGATGGCGGCGAGGCCGCGGAACTGAGCTGAAGTGATGTCGCCTAGCCGTGCCCATGCATAGGCAGAAACGGTGCCGTTGGCGATGCCACGTACAACGTTGGCGTCTTCCCATTGCTCGTAGGCACCAAAACGGGTGAGGGTGACCGGAGTTCCCTGACCAATGACGGTGGCGGCGATGCCGGTGGCGTACCCAGCGGGTTCATCTCCCTTAGAAACAACTTCGGCCGGAAGGCCGCCGGGCCAGGTTGCCGATGCGGGAAGGAGGTGCCGTTCACGGAAAATGCGACGCCGGACTTCATCGAAACCTAGATTTGAAACAAGCCACTTGAGTCGAGCCCGAAGCTTGTTGTCACGGTTCCCGTCATGGTCAAATACCCGAAGGATGGCTTCGAGCGTGGGCAATAAGTCTTCTCGGGATGTGAAGTCCTCGAGAGCGAGCGCCGGGTGCGGATTGGCACCTAACCCACCAGCGATAAAGACTCGGAAACCCTTTTCTACGGTTCCGTCCTCGAGTCGGCGACTGACGGCGATTACGCCGGCATCGTTGAACATTGCCTGGCCGCAGTCGGAGTCACAACCCGAGAAGTTGATCTTGAACTTACGTGGCATGCGCTGGGCTATTGGGTTGCGCAGGAAATGCTGGAACGCGGCTTCGGCCCATGGCGTGATGTCAAGTACCTCTTGTGGGCAGGCGCCCGCCAGGTGGCAGGCCTGGACGTTACGCACGGTGTCGCCGCATGCCTCTCGTGTGGTGAGTCCCACCCGGGCCATTACTCGCATGGCATCGGGGACGCGCTGTAGGTCGACGAAGTGGAACTGCAAGTTCTGGCGGGTTGTTATGTGTCCCCAACCGCGGGAGAAGTCGTCGGAGATCGAAGCAAATGCATCAAGTTGGTCCGGCGTGACAACCCCGGCAGGGAGCTTGACTCGCAGCATCTGGTTGTGGCCACCTTGACGCTGACCATAGATGCCATTGTTTAGTCGGAACACACGCATGACATCTTCGGGGACATCGCCGTTGAGATATCCCTCGAGCATACGTTCGAACTTGGCGATGTCTGCGGCGATCGCAGGGTCGATGAGTGCGTCGCCATTGACGGTTACATCAATACCGCCGATGGCGATTGTTGGGTCTTCGATCGTGGTCATTTGTAGTCCCTCAAGTTGACCGTGGGTACGGTCAGAACCGGCAGCAGTTGCTAAACCCTACAAAGTTGATCGGAATTTAGGTGAATACAAATGAATATATTTGTCTGGTAGGTAAGAAGGCCCTACAAATGGGAGGTTTACCGCAATAATTCGGCAACACGGAAGGCGAGATCGACGCCTTGCCGGCCGTTCAGCCGGGGGTCGCAGATGGTTTCGTAACGCAGTTCGAGGTCGGCATCGGCGATCTGATCTCCGCCGCCCAAACACTCGGTCACCGCTTCGCCGGTGAGCTCGACATGTATTCCGCCGGGCCAGGTGCCGACGGCCTTGTGAGCCGCGAAGAATCCAGTGACCTCGCGAAGAACGTCATCTAAATGACGAGTTTTGCGACCGCTGACGGAGGTAAATGTGTTTCCATGCATCGGGTCACAAGCCCAGACCACTGGGTGGCCAGCATCGGTCACGGCGTTGAGCAATGGCGGCAGTTTGGCCTCGATATTGTCGGCGCCCATGCGGGTGATGAGGGTAAGTCGACCGGGAATGCGATCGGGATTGATGGCTTCGCAGATGGCTAATACATCCTCGGGAGTCGCGGTAGGGCCGATCTTACAACCGATGGGGTTGTTCACTCCCCGGAGAAATTCGACGTGGGCGCCGTCCAGTTGGCGGGTGCGTTCGCCGATCCAAACCATGTGAGCAGAGCAGTCGTACCACTCGTCGGTGAGGGAGTCTTTGCGGGTAAGGGCTTCTTCATAGCCCAAGATCAAGGCTTCGTGGGACGTAAAGAAATCGACCTGATGGAGTCTTTCGTCGCGGTCAGTCGAAAACCCGGCTGCTTCGATAAAACGGATGGCTTTGTCAATGCCGGTGGCGAGTTCGTCGTAACGTTTGCCCTCGGTACTGGTGGCAACATGTTCCTGGTTCCAGGAATGCACCTGGCGAAGGTCGGCGAATCCGCCCTTGGTAAAGGCTCGCAACAAATTTAGCGTTGATGCGGATTGGTTGTAGGCCTGAATGAGGCGCTGAGGGTTAGGAAGTCGAGAGTTCTCGCTGAACTCTGCGTCGTTGACCATGTGTCCCCGAAAGGAAGGCAACTCAACGTTGTCCACGGTCTCGGTGTCGCTGGACCGTGGCTTGGCGAACTGACCAGCAATACGGCCTACCTTAACAACAGGCACACCAGCCGAGTACGTGAGCACCACAGCCATTTGCAAAATGACCTTGAGTTTGTCGCGCAAAATGGTGGCATCGAGGGAGTTGAACGACTCGGCGCAGTCCCCGGCCTGCAATAAGAACGCCTTCCCGTCTGCTACGTCAGCCAACTGACGGGTGAGGTCCCGCGCTTCGCCTGCAAAAACAAGCGGAGGCAGGCTCCCGAGTGTGTCCAACACGTCATCAAGGGTGCTGTTGTCGGGCCACTGCGGCTGCTGCGCAGCCGAGAAGTTCTTCCAGCTTGATGGGGACCAGGAATTTGTCATGGGTTCATGTTTCCGTCGGACGGCGAATACTGCAAGTGAATTAGCTCGCTCAACTTATCGGCACTGGTATGAAATCCAGGACTAAAACGTCGAAAGCGCCCAGCAAATGCCGGACGCTTTCGCACTCTCGATTTTTAGGTAATTAGGCAGCGTCGATGCGCTCGGGAGCGGCATCACGGACCGTGTTGACGGCACGCTTGACGAGACGGCGAGCCGCCTCAGCGGTTACACCCAACTCCTCGCCAACCTCGCGGTAGCTTCGCTTGCGACCATCGTGCAGGCCAAAGCGCTGCTCGACGGCGTAGCGGGCGCGGGTGTCGAGCACGTCAAGAAGGCCAGTGACCATTTCCTCTTCGGCTCGATCCATGACAATGATCTCGGGACCCGGATTTGCATCGGGGAGCAGGTCGACCAACTCGTTGCTGTCGTCGTCGCCGATGGTGCGATCAAGCGATGTCGGGGTAGTGAGGCGATGGAGCCGAGCGTGCTCCTCGTCGAGTTCGTCGCCGTCACCAGAAACCTGACGCAAAGCAGCGCGTAGGCTGGCAGAGCGGTCGCCGGGGAGGCGAACCAGGCTGGCCTTCTGGTCGAGGGCACGACCGATGGCTTGACGAATCCAGAAAGTGGCATAGGTGGAGAATTTGAAACCCTTACGCCAGTCGAACTTGTCGACGGCGTGTTCTAGGCCGAGGTTGCCTTCTTGGATGAGGTCCAAAAGTTCCATGCCGGGAGGCAACGGATAGCGACGCGCAACACTTACAACCAAGCGTAGGTTGGCGCGAATGAAGCGATCCTTGGCCTGGGCGGCTTTGCGATCAGCACGGCGGAGTTCGGCGTTGTTTTCGCCTTCGGCCAGTTTGGCTCGGGCGGCTAGACCTTTTTCGATAATCTGGGAGAGCTCTCGCTCTTCGGCTGCATTGAGAAGCGGTACGAGACCGATCTCATTGAGGTATTGACCTACGGAATCACTCATTGTTCAC
>CAXMUI010000054.1:0-31777 GCA_964196475.1 uncultured Acidimicrobiia bacterium | reverse complement strand
CCCCTCGCCCATCGCGGTGTTCATCGACCCCCAGTTGCGACGCCATGACGAAGTGTGGTCCGCAGCAGGAACCCCGACCACGGTTCACCGGATACTTCTGGCTGATCTCATCGTCGCTTCAGGCGCGGTTGAGGTAGATCTCGCCGACGGGTGAGTCGTCAGACCCCAACAACGGTTAACCCAATTGAGCGTCCTGCTTGAGCCTGGCGCACATCAAAGGTAAGCAAGGTCGTTCGTTCTCCTGCTCGCAACGCCGATGCCAAATGAATAGCGTCGAGCGTCTTGATTCCCGTGCGTTCGGCGACCTGAGCAGCACTACTGCACAGGACCGCGTCCATTGCCATCAGTGCGAAGTTGTCCAGGTCAAGAAGAAACTGCGCTTTCGCCTCGATGTGGTGTGCTTCATCAAGTTGAACGGCCAGGTTCCGGCGGACCTCGATTTCCGATATTCGTGATGTAGCAAGAACCGGGTCACTTGCCATGAGATCGTGGGCTAAGGCTGAATCATGTTCGGGCAGATAACGCTTGAGGATCGCGCTCGAATCCACGTAGAGGGTCACGATCGATCCTCATTAAGAACGTCCATAATTGGTCGCTTTGCTGGCCAGCCCTCTATGGGCTGCAGCCCCGTGCGCTTGGGGGCATCAATCCACCCCTCGTCAATTCCGCGTTGGATCGAATCTCCTCCATCGATGGCGGTTAGCCGAGCAATTGGACGGCCTCGATCGGTGACAACGATGTCTGTTCCCGAGGCAGCCTTACCCAGATATTCCGACAGTTTGGCTTTAAGTTCGCGCACACCTACATCCATGTAGTCACATTACACCGCCGAAGTGACTACATCAATGCGAATTTGGATCATTTCTGCGCGACTAGATTACGACTATGTCTGTGACAAACGAATATGGTCAGCCGGTGGGTCCGAACCTGGGCACCTGGGCGGGAGCCACATTTCCTCCTGCGGAGCCACTCCAAGGCGAACACGTCACGCTCGTGCCGTTGGATTCTGAGGAACACCATCAGGCACTATTTAACGCGTACGAACCAGCCGAAGACTCGATGTGGACCTACATGCCATTTGGTCCCTTCGGCACCCCAAGGGACCTTGAAGACGCATTAGCTTTTCTGTTTGCGATGGACGACGGGCAGGCCTACGCCATCATGGTTCACGAATGCCTTGTTGGCTTCTTGTCGTACCTACGCACGGACCCAACCAGCGGTTCGATCGAGATCGGAGCAATTGCTTTCTCCCCCCAACTGCAGCGTACGACGGCAGCGACCGAAGCCATATTTCTGCTGATCAAGCAGTCGTTTGATCTTGGATTCCGCCGTTGCGAATGGAAATGCGATGACCTCAACGCTCCCTCCCGGTCCGCCGCCACACGCCTCGGATTCAGCTACGAAGGCACCTTCCGCAAGGCGACCAATTACAAAGGCCGCAGCCGCGACACCGCGTGGTACTCCATCACCGAGGACGACTGGCCGCCGCTGCACAGGGCGTTCACCACCTGGCTTCAGCAGAGCAATTTTGACGAAAGCGGGCGACAACATTTCTCCCTCAACGTTGCCGGCACGACAAAGTAGGTTCACCCGGTGAGCACACCCGCGACCAACCCACCTCGAGGAGCAGGTTCCTACGAAGCACTGTTTGTGGTGGGCGTATTCTCGCAGTACATAGGCGCTGCCATCGCTGTTAAAATTTTCGACGAGATCGAACCTGCGGGAGTTGCGTTTCTCCGAATACTGGCCGCGGCCATCATGGTCGTAATCTTTCGCCGTTCGTGGAGGCGATCTTGGACCAAGTCCGAATTGGTTTGGGCAGGGATCTTCGGAATCGTTCTGGCAGGAATGAACCTCACTATCTACCTGGCGATCGACGAACTCCCGTTAGGAACAGCGGTGGCGATTGAGTTTCTCGGGCCAATAGCGGTGTCCGCTTTCAGTATCCGTTCACTGCGAAACGGTGTCGCACTCGCGGTTGCGGTTACTGGTGTTTGGTTTCTGGCCGAGGTACAACCGGAGGGCAGCACGCGAGGGATCGTTTTTGCTTTGCTTGCCGGCGCAATGTGGGCTGCTTACATCATTCTTGGCCACCGTGTGGCCCGCAGTGGCGCGTCCGTCGATGGACTGGGCGTCGGTATGGCCATCGGGGCGGTAGCCCTAGCGGTATTCGGCGTACCGAAACTTGGACCGGCTGCGGATCATCCCTGGCTGCTTGTTCTTGCCCTCGCCACTGGCCTGTTGTCGAACGTAATCCCTTACGGGATTGATCAGATTGTGCTCCGACAAATTGCTCGCGATCGCTTTGCACTTCTCCAGGCCTTACTTCCTGTGATGGCAACGCTCATTGGGTTCGTCGCCCTTAGCCAGACACCGAACCGCACCGAACTTCTTGGCATTGCCTTGGTAATCACTGCACTCGCCTTCCAAACTCGCCCCAAACTATCTGCGCTACCCCACTAGTCTGACCACCATGGACCTCGAAGTACTCAAGTCAGAAGTCGCTGCGGGTCACATCGACACCGTCATCGTGGCCTTCACCGACCACTACGGCCGGAGCCTTGGAAAACGCTTCGATGCCGAGTTCTTCCTCAAAGAGGGCGCCCACGCCGGTACCCATTCTTGTAACTACCTGTTGACCGTTGACATGGAGATGGAACCGGTCAAGGGTTACGAGTACGCCAGTTGGGAGAAGGGCTACGGCGATTTTCAGGTTGTCCCTGACCTCGCCACACTTCGTATGGCGGCCTGGACCGATCGCACAGCAATTGTCTTGTGCGATTTGGTGCACGACAGACGACCGGTAACGGTTGCTCCTCGCTCGATCCTGCGACGCCAAGTCGCACGGGCTTCCGACATGGGCCTCGTAGCTAAAGCAGCGTCGGAGCTCGAGTTCTACCTCTACGACGATTCATATCGAGATGCCTTCGACAAGAACTATGCCAACCTCGCCCCGGCGGGTTGGTACATCGACGACTACCACCTTTTGCAAGGTGCACGAGTCGAGCCCTACGTTCGGGCGGCTCGTGTTGCGCTTCGCGATAGCGATGTTCCGGTCGAGAACTCCAAGGGCGAATGGGGTCGGGGACAACATGAACTCAACATTCGCTATGCCGCGGTCGGCACGATGGCCGATCGCCACGTCATCATGAAACAGGCCATGAAAGAGATCGCCGATTCCATGGGAATTAGCGTCACCTTCATGGCGAAGCCCCATAGCGACAGCGCGGGAAGCAGTTGCCATATTCACATGAGCCTCTGGGACTCCGAAACGAACGCTCCCGTTTTTGTCGGTAGCGACGGTCAACCCAGCCAGAAATTTTATTGGTTCCTTGGTGGCTGGATGAAACACGTCAACGACTTCATGGTCTTGTATGCGCCAACCATTAACTCGTACAAGCGCTACGAAGATGGTTCATGGGCGCCTACTCGTATTGCGTGGTCCGACGACAATCGCACCGCCGGATTCCGCGTGGTTGGCCGAGGCAGAAGTTTGCGCATCGAATGCCGAATTCCGGGTGCCGACGCCAACCCGTACCTGGCTTTCGCCGCCGCGCTCGCTAGCGGACTCGATGGCATCGAAAGTCAGATCGACCCACCCGAAGCATTCAGGGGCGACGTGTACCAGGCCGCCGAACTACCCCGTGTTCCCTACTCGTTGGCCGAAGCACTGGAACACTTTGAGAATTCATCGGTTGCTCGAGAACTTTTAGGCGACGACGTCGTCAACCACTACAGCCACTTCTACCGGAACGAAGTTCAGGCCTACAGCACCGCAGTCACCGACTGGGAACGCTCCCGCTACTTCGAACGCATTTAGGATCGCACCATGAGCGAAACTTCAGATCAGGCCAGCGAGCTTTACCGCGAATATCAAGAAGGTGGCCCCGACCGCTTATTTGAACAGGCCAAGTCCATGCTGCGCACTGCGGTCAATGCCGACGATATGGATGCCGCAGCCCTCTTGGGCGAAATGCTCTTTGACGACGACCAAAATACCGCCATCGACTTTCTCGAACCCGCCGCCGAGTCCGGAAATGTGCGGGCCATGGCGCTGTTAGGCCTCACCCTCTTCGACGACTACGAAGAACCCGAGGAGGCACTCCCGTGGTTGGAAGCTGCAGCCGACCTCGGAAACGCCGACGCCATGGTCACCCTCGGCAACATGGCCGCCGACAACGATCAGATGGGTACCGCCAAGACCTGGTTTCTTGCTGGCATCGAGGCAGGTGCCGAAGACGGCGAGATATGTCTCGGACTCGTGCTCCTCGAACAAGACAAAGTCGAAGAGGCCGAAGGTTGGTTGCTTAAAGCCGCCGACAAAGAGGACGATTCGGCGAAGGCTGCCCTCGGCAATATTTGTGCCGATCGCAACGAACTCGACAAAGCTAGGTACTGGTGGGATCAAATCGAGAACCTTGACGACTACCTGGAGCCATCATGACCCATACCCCACGGCTCGCCGGGAAAGTCGCTCTCATTACCGGTACCGCCGGTGGCATCGGGAGGGCTAGCGCCTTACGGTTCGCAGCCGAGGGTGCGGCGATCGTTGCGGCCGACATTTCCGAGTCTGGCAATGCTGAGACCGTCGCGTTGGTGCACAAGCAGGGCGCCCTGGCGGTTGCGACTACCGTCGACGTTACGAGTAGCGAACAACTCGCTGCTGCGGTTGCGCTAGCCGAATCGACCTACGGCAAACTCGACATCATTTTCAACAATGCCGGGGTCATGTTGCCGTCCGACGGCGATTCGGTGACCACTGACGAAGCAACCATTGATGCGACACTGGCGATAAATGTCAAAGGTGTCATCTTGGGTTGCAAACACGCCATACCTGCCCTGCGTCGGGCTGGCGGTGGCTCGATCATCAACACCGCCTCTTTCGTGGCCACGGTGGGCGCCGCCACACCACAGATTGCCTACACCGCATCAAAGGGCGCAGTGTTGGCGCTTACCCGCGAACTAGCGGTCATCCATGCGCGCGAGGGCATCCGAGTGAACTCTCTCTCGCCCGGCCCTCTTCACACCGAGTTGCTGATGAGCTTTCTCAATACCGAAGAAAAACGTCAGCGGCGCCTTGTCCATGTACCAATGGGTCGCTTTGGCGAAGCAAGCGAAATGGCACAGGCGGCGCTGTTTTTGGCTTCCGATGAGTCCTCCTACATGACCGGAAGCGATCTTAAGGTCGACGGCGGACTCACCGCTGCGTATGTAACGCCAGAATGAGCTCCACCTCGACAGAGACGTTCGACGTAGCAATTATCGGCGGCGGTATCGCGGGCGTCACTGCTGCGTACCACCTCGCTCCTAACTGTCGGGTGGTGTTGCTGGAACGCGAGTCGCATCTTGCTCATCACACAACCGGCCGATCGGCGGCTATTTTTCATGAGTACTTGGGAGGCCCGCTCAATACCGCTCTCACTATCGCCTCGCGCTCGTTCATCGAGGCACCCCCTGAGCACCTCGTCGATGGCCCAGTCCTTACCCGGGAAGGAGTACTAGTTATTGGGGCGCCCGGCCATGAGGCGGCCCTTGAGTTTGATTTTAAAAAAGCCCAGCAGTTCACGCCGTCAACGGCGTTAATGACCACCAATCAGGCCCGCGAACTCTGCCCTGTCCTTCGCCCAGAAATGGTGGGCAACGCCATGTGGGAGCCCGATTCTGGGGAACTCGACGTTATGGGCCTACACCAAGCATTCGTTCGGGGTTGTCGTGCCGAAGGCGCACAAATTATCCGTGACCAGCACGTTGTGGCTCTGAATCGTTCCGGGGACAACTGGCAAATTACGACGACTAACGATCAGTGGCAGGCACGAGTCATCGTAAATGCCGCTGGTGCCTGGGGCGACATCATCGGGCAAATGGCCGGCGCCCAACCCATCGGCTTGCGTCCATTACGTCGCACCGCCTTTACCGTGGCCACCGATTATGACACTTCGTCTTGGCCCTTTGTTTATGCCGCCAATACGCCCGAACCGTGCTATTTCAAGGGTGAGTCTGGTGGACAGCTACTGTGTTCGCTCGCCGACGAAACGTTGAGCGAGCCATGTGACTCGAAACCCGAAGAACTCGATATCGCTCTTGCCATTGATCGCATCAACCGACTCACCACTTTGGACATTCGCAGTATCAAGTCGTCATGGGCTGGGTTACGGACCTTTGCCCCTGACGACTCACCAGTCCTTGGTTGGGATGATCAGATCGACGGCTTCTGTTGGATGGTTGGCCAAGGCGGCACGGGCATTCAAACATCGCCCGGAGCGGGAGCACTCATCGCATCGGTGATTCTTGACACCACTTTGCCGCCACATCTTCAGTCAATCGGCATCGAGAAGTCTGCGTACGCACCCCGCCGCTGACCGTGCTGGGCCATGGCCGTACCGGCGCTCTCCATGGCAAGCTAATGCGATTGTTTTCAACTACTAAGGAAGTAAAAATGCGTTCACGCATTGCATTGACTATCGCGGCCCTGGCCTTCGTTCTCGTATCGTGCGGCGGAGGTGGTGGCGAATTTCAGGACAAGGTGGCTGACCAACTCATCGAAAACATGCAAGAAACCGGTTTCGACGTTGATGCTGACTGCGTTCGTGACGCTACAAACAAGTTGTCCGATGCTGATGCCAAGCTCATCTTCGATGCTGGCCCCGAGGGCGATCCAGACGGCGTAAGCGATTCGGCGGTAGACGCCGCATCTGCTCTCGTGGAGTGCCTGGGGTCCTAACGGAGCAAAATTCCCGCTAAATCGCGGAGGGGATGGTCGAAAGATCGGACCCTTCGCGGTTTTCCGTTTTGAAGGTCTTCATGGCAGCGGCAACGACCTCGGCGGCGGCCTGAATTCCGGATCCGCCCATGGGTGCGCCGATAGTGTGGAGCGCCGCCTCGACGGTGGCCAACGTGCCCAGAATCATGGGCGGGTTGAGGTAGCCCATGTGGCCAATACGGAACCGATTATTGTTGGTGCGCGGAAGTCCGATACCAAGTACTAGTCCAGCGTTTTCTTCGCAAACCTGCCGGAGGTGATCGCTGCTAATCGTGCCCGCGTTGATGGTGGTCACCGCGTTGGACTGGAATCTTGGATCTGTCACGTTGAGTCTCAACCCTTCGTCGGTAGCCCAAGCGTTCACTGCTGCTCGCACCGCGTCGGCGTGTACCTGGTGGCGGGCCCAGGCTGCTTCGAGTCCCTCCTCATCAAGCAACATGGTGAGTGCCTCGCGCAGTCCAAAGAGGTGTTGAATCGGCGGTGTCCCCGCGTAGAGGTGGTAGATGGCATCGGGGTTGGCCCGAGGCCGCCAGTCAAAATACATGGTGTTTAGGTCGGCGGTCTCGGCCCGCTCAACGGCCCGTTCGTTGGCCCAAACAAACGCCATTCCGGGAGGAACCATGATGCCTTTCTGGCTGGCACCGACGGTGACGTCGATCCCCCAGGCATCCATTTCGTATTGCTCACAACCCAACGACGCGACACAGTCGACCATGAACAATGCAGGGTGATTAGCGCTGTCGATCGCGGCGCGAATCGCGGGAAGGTCAGCACGCGCCGACGTTGCCGTATCGGTGTACACCGTAAGCACCGCTTGGATTTCGTGGGCGGTGTCCTGGGCCAATCGGTCGGCAATCGCACCGGGATCCACCGGGTTAACTCCATCGCCGACAAGGGTGACAACCTCGATCCCCGACTGCTCGGCCATGGACGACCACGTTGCCGCAAAAGGTGAATCGGCAACCAGAATTTTGTCGCCTCGCGAGAGCGTGTTGTTCAGCGCCATTTGCCAGGCGCCGTGCCCATTGGAAATCATCATGAACGCTCGCCCGGTGGTGCGCGCCACAGTGGGCAATCGGTCGACCATTTCCCACGAGATATCGGCAACATCGCCGGCGTAAATATTGGACATCGGCACGTTCATTGCCTGGAGCACCCGTTCAGGGGTAATCGACGGGCCGGGTATTGCCAGCATTTCCTGACCACGAGCCAGCGTTCGGAGTGTGGGGTCGGTGATCATTTACATCACCACCAGCGGGTCCGGTACGATTTCGCGGGCCAGCCACTGGAACGTACGCCAACCCATCGCAGGGCTACCAATCGTTTTGGCAACAATACGAGCGGCTTCGTCGGAAATCGGGATGGCATTCGGCGCTTTCACATGAACCTCGGCCACTCGTTCGGCGGTAACAAACCATCCGACTGCAGCGGCGGGCGAATCTGCTGCTGTCAACAATCCGTGGTTACGCATTATGACCAAACGGTTGTTACCAATCGCCTCGGCGATTCGTTCACCACCGCCAACATCGACGACCTCGAGATCTTCGCCTTCGTACAGCGCCTGGCTATACACCAGGCCGCATGATTCTTGGCTTATCGGCTGGAATGGCTTCACGTTGGCTGACCATGGCGTGCCATAGGGAGTGTGGACATGGCACGCAGATACGACATCGGGCCGAGCCTCGAATATGGGGTGATGAATATTGAACGCAGCAAAGTTCATCCCGCCCGCGGTGGGCCCTTCCACGATCTTACGATCAGGCGAAATCAACACCAGGTTGGCCATTGTCGCTTCGCCGAATGGGACCCCGTATCGAAGGACCCAGAAGTGGTCGGTCAAGATTGGATCACGAGCCGTGACATGACCGTCGCCCAATTGTCCCCACCGATTCGCAGCCAAAATTCGGTAGCCAATCACCACCTCGAGTTTGCGCTGAAAGCGCAGTTCTTCAAGATCACTAGGGGGGTGCTCGACCGCGTCGTAGGCGGTTGGCGGGTAGGTGTAGGTGGCAGCCATGAGAACAGCGTATGCGAGCGGGCCTCACGGGACCAAGTACATTCCCTCGCCAAGACGCTGTGTCGTCCATACTGGTTCTATGCCCACCAACTCTGACCCCATTTCACCGCCAACGGCCATCGTCACCGGCGCTGCCCGTGGCATCGGTGCGGCTACCGCGATGACCCTGCGTCAAGCCGGGTGCAATGTTGTGGCCTTCGATTCTTGTCGCGATGATCCGGCATTGTCCTACCCATTGGCAACCAAGGCAGATCTTGACGATGTGGTCGCCAACACGGGCGCAATCCCTTTCGTTGGCGATGTGCGCGTTGTTGCCGATCTTCAGGCGGCGGTGGATCTCGCCGTGCAGACCTTTGGCGGTGTTGATGTGCTGGTTGCTGGTGCTGGCGTGGTGATTGGCGGACCATCGCTGGCCGATACCACCGACGAGTCGTGGCAGACACAATTTGATGTGAACGTCACCGGGGTGTTCAACCTCGTCCGCGCTGGATTGCCTGCGTTACTGGCGCAACCCACGCCGCGTCGGGGTCGAGTTATCGCCGTTTCGTCGGCAGCAGCGTTAAAGGCCAGTCCGCAAATTGCGGCGTACGCGGCTACAAAGGCAGCTGTTCTTGGACTGATTCGAAGCCTGGCAGCCGAACTCGCTGACACGGGGATCACTGCCAATGCGGTACAACCGGGCACTACCGATACCGCGATTCTGCAGCCAAGCCTCGATGCGTATGCGCTGGATAACCCCGCCAGCTTTACCGCCCATCACATCGACAATCGTCTGATTCAGCCAGCTGAGGTGGCCGCGGCAATTGGCTGGCTGTGCTCCCCTGCATCCCAGGCCATAAACGGTGCGTTCATTCCCGTTGACGGCGGCATGACCGCTCGCTGATGGCGTGTCGCCCTTCGTGGCGCTCTACTGTGGTCCCATGACCGACCAAGCAGTAGTCCTAACCGAACGTCGAGGCCGCGTCCTTCTCATTACGCTCAATCGCCCCGACCAAATGAACGCCATTAACGCCGAACTCGCTAACGGCCTCCACGCGGCCATTGCCGAGCTGGACGGCGATGCGGGTCTTACCGCCGCAGTGCTGGCCGGCAACGGACGAGGCTTTTGTGCGGGCATGGATCTCAAGGCCTTCTTGCAGGGCGAGGACATTTCGAGCTTCTTCAAATTCATCGTCGATGGCGCCACCAAGCCGCTCGTCGGAGCGGTAGAGGGCTTTGCATTGGCGGGAGGTCTGGAGATTGCGCTCACCTGCGACCTGCTTGTTTCTGCCGCCGGTGCCAAGTTCGGTATTCCCGAAGCTGGGGTCGGCCTTTTTGCGGCTGCTGGTGGGCTCTATCGCCTGCCGAGTCGAGTTGGTTACAGCAAGGCAATGGAGATGGCGTTGACTGCCGATCCCATTCGTGCGGAGGAAGCTGCTTCTTTGGGCATGGTCGCCCGGGTCACTGATAAGGGTGAGGCTGTCGCTGGGGCCCTCGAACTCGCGGAACGTATCGCCAAGAACGCCCCGCTGTCGGTTGCTGCGTCCAAGGCACTAGTGCAGGCCAGTCAAGGCAACACCGAAGCCGAGTTCTGGGAGCTTCAGAAGCCTTACCAAGCCAAGGTCTTCACCTCCGACGATGCCAAGGAAGGTCCCCGTTCGTTCGCCGAAAAGCGGGCGCCCGAATGGACCGGCACCTGAACCAGTCGCCGCGGTCACCGACCCAGAATGGCATCAAGATCCGCTTGATTGGGTCCCACAAATGGGTCGGCATCGGGTCCGGCGGCCAAGCCAGCAAGATGCGCGTCGATGTGACCGTATGCCGGCGGTAGATGGCCACTGAGAATCATCGACGGTTTGAGCGCAGCGATGGTGTCGATGTCGTTTTGAAACTGTTTGCGATCCACAGAATGCACCCATGGCGTGTCGAGCGCCATCCACAGTTTCTGAGCGGCAAGCAATTGACCCGGTGCTAACTCATCAAGTGAATGCAAACCGGACGGCAACAGTGCACCGAAACAGTCCGAACTAAAGAATGCTCCGGAAACCGGATCGTGAAGCCCCATGGTTTCGGGCGCATCAAATAGCGGCGGCCGGATGGCGACCACTGTTCGATCGCCCAGATCGAGGTGCTCCCCAGGGTTGAGTAGATGCACCCGCCGTAGCGGTATCGGGGCGTGGGTGCCCATCTTTACGAAACCCACAAAGTTGGTGATGACCGACATGTTGGGGCAGCGGTCGAGCAGGAGGTGAACACCACCGATGTGGTCCGCGTCGGTGTGGGTAATCCAGAGCCATCTCACCGATGCTGGGTCGATCACCTCAAGAAGCGTCGCCACCATTTGCTCGCTATCCGCGGTCGTGCCGGAGTCAATAATCATGGACTGTTCGGCATGAAGCACAAAACTGTTGATTGCGAGCATGCCAACACCCAGCACGTCATTAAAGGTCGAGACTGCTGTTACGTCGGGGTGGATCTGCTGCACGGTAGGCATGGTCGAGTCTCGCACATGTTGCCGTGTCACCATTACTGGTCGGGCGCTAGCTCATAGTGATTTCAAAGATGGGGAAATCGTTCGCGGCAGCGGCGAATGTCTCGTCCGATGAATCTGGCGTGATGTCACCAAAATAGCCTTGGACATGTTTGGTATACCGGGTGAGGTACTCCTGGAGAAGCGGGCCATTTGTTTCGTCGTCAATTTCGATGGCGGTGAATACGTTGCGCCGACCCTTACTGCGAATTCGGCCGTCGCCGGCAATACGGAGATTGCGGACCCATTGGGTATGCCCACGGGGAGCTACCAGTATTTGGCGTCCGTCAATTTCCATCATGTTGACGATGACCGTGCGCCATTCGCCGGTCTTGCGACCGCGGACCTGCAGAGTTGCCCCATCAGATGGAGCAAACCCAAGGCGGACGAGACCGCGCATGATGGGATTTGCGACGCGTTGGGAGGCAAAGTCAGGCTTGAGGTACCGGTTCGAGTTTGCGATTGTGGGTGCATTATTTGACATGATGTTCCTTCGTGGACTGAATGGAGAGCACTGCTCTCCATTCAGTAGATACCATCGCCTCGCAAAAGTCAAGAGCACTGCTCTCGATTTATCCCACGTGGTGTGCCATGCTGGACCCATGCCTCCCAAACTCAGTCGCGCCGAAGCTCGAACTCAGACAATGAAAGCGATTATGGATGCCGGGCGCAGCCAACTCGCCACCGACGGAGCGGCAGCACTATCACTACGTTCGGTCGCACGGGAGGTAGGCATCGTGTCCTCGGCGGTATACCGCTATCTAGACAGCCGAGACGACCTCCTTACTCGCCTCATCATCGACGCCTACAACTCACTCGGCGATGCCGTAGACGAAGCAATCCTCACCTCAGCCAAAGAGGCCCCCGCTGACCGATGGGTTAATGCTGGTCAGGCGGTTCGCTCTTGGGCTGCCGCCAACCCCCACGAATACGCGCTCGTCTTTGGCTCTCCGGTTCCTGGCTATGCCGCCCCCGCCGACACAGTGATCCCCGGAACTCGCGTGCCATTTGCCCTCGTCACGATTGTTCAAGATGCGTATTTGGCAGGAGATCTCGTCGTTACCCCACGCGAGGACACCGTCGCTTCCACTAGCCAACTCCATGAAGATCTAAAGCTGCTCCGAGGAGTAGTGGACTTCGCGGGCGACACCGACATTGTCCTTGACGTTCTCAACGCGTGGACACAGATGTTTGGATTGGTGAGTTTCGAAATCTTCATGCAAACGCGAGACGTTGTCTCGGAAAATGAGTCGCTGTTCGAAGCAGCCACTCGCCGGATGGCCCACCACATTGGGCTCCGATAGTCGTAAACAACCGGCAATTAGGGTCAACCGATAGCGTCGGACGAAGCCGCCACACCCTCAGGGTCCATTTCGGCCACCAGTCGGCCGGCTTCATCGGCGCGAGTGCGAGCATCGAGGTATTTACGGTGAGCCTTGCTCGCGGCCGCTGCGGCCGCAAGAACCCGACCGTCGCTTTCATCGTGTTCCATGCGCAACATTTCTGCTGCAACCATTAACCCACTCGCAGCTTTATCAAGTTCTTCAGCACGGGCACTCGCCTCAGCAGCGCGGTCACTGGCCTCGGCCAACGCCGTGGCCTGACTCTCATCGGGCTGCACATCCAGCTGTACCTCCACCGCCGCATGCACAAAAACGGACATGGGCAATTTTGGCACCAGGTCCGCCAACGGCACGTCATTGGGTCCCAGTGACTTTCCTTTTCGTACCCGCAATGGAGCAAGCACAAGGTCAACGCCTTCCATCGAATCCACGAAACGATCAGCCGTCTGCCTGGCCATCACCCGCGCCGGAATCCGAGCATCATCGAGTAATTGAGCTACTCGATCGCTGCCGTCTTCACCCTTGGCGTCACCGGCCACCCAAACCTGAATTTTCGCGTTTGCCCACGCCGGCGATCGAGTACACATCCACCCCAGCATCGTGAGCAACTGACCACTGCGGTCATCGGTCCACCACACGCCTATGGTGAGCGCCGTACCAGCAACCCGACGAGCATCGGCCCAGTCGGCGTCGGCGGCATGTAGCACCCCAACATTGCAACCGAATCGAACACCCGTGACCACCATTCTCTCGTACTCGGTGCCGTGCGTTTGATCCGGATCGGTAGCGTCATACCAGCTAAAAAGCGCCAGGTTTGTTCGGAGCGCACCAACGCCATGGGCTTGCAGCATCGCCGAAACGCCTGATTCCAAATCACTGCTCACCAATACCCGCCCGTAAACATCGCTCCCATTGGCCACAATTTCGCGCTGTAAATCAAGGTTGACTTGGGCGGCGTGCTTGCGCGCAACCGGCCCTCCTCCTGGCACTATCCGAGCAATCGTGGTGTACCCGGCGCCGCCTTCGAACCATGAGGCGACAGCAGTTAGCCGTTCCCGGCGCCTCCCATCGCGAGGCACAAAGGCAACAGTCACCGGACGCCAGTCCCGACCCGAATCCTTTTGATCGGTCATCTGTCGCAGATGTGTCCGCACACCGGCGGCATGAAAGCCCCGAGTGCTATCGGCCCAACGCACATCGACGACGGTGCGGCGTAAATATTGATACAGACCCGCGATGGCTAATCCTGCAAACGCTCCGGCCAATGGATCGATCGCCAAAATAACGCCGACGCAGGCACCCGTGCCCAACAGGCTCAAACGCCAATCAAAGAACCTAAATCGAGGTCGAAATGATGTACTGGCCGCTCGCGCCTCGGAATACGTGGCGTAGTTGATCATCCCGTAGCTGGCCAAAAAGAACATCGAGATTATCGGTGCAACGGCATCCAGATCTCCGATAGCGACGGTAAATAAGGCGATGACCGCACTAAGTAATACGGCTCGTCGCGGGTTGTCCTCGGGGCCGACACCAACCGCAAACGGCTGGAGCGGTTTGATCAACCGGTCGGCGGCAAGACGTTGGAGCGTTCGAGGGGCACCCAGCATTGAAGCGATGGCTGAAGACAACGTGGCCGCAATGACCCCAAGGTCGATCAACCGCGGCGAGACCGACAACCGTCGCATGATGGCCGTGTCCTCTTGCAACTCAGTGAGCGGAACAGCCATCACGAAGGTAACCACGACCAATAGGTACACGACGGTGGAAACTGCTATTGCCAGGAACGTGCCGCTAGTGATACTGCGACCTGGTGTACGCAGGTCGCCCGACATGGCGACCCCCTGGGTAAATCCAGTTATGGCCGGGAAGAAGATGGCAAATGCCACCCAGAAGGATCCCCCACCATCGGGGCTCTGGAGGTTGTCCGACATTTGGTCGAATTGCAGATCAGGGATCACCCCAACGAAATAGGCCGCAATCGCTACCGCCAAGAACACCATCACGACATACTGCAAGCGGGTCGCAATGGTGGCGCCCATCCAAGCCAGACCTACTAAGGCAACGATGGTTATAGCCGCGATTATTCGGGGCAGATTTTCGTTGGTGGAACCAACGGCACTCGTAAGTGCTTCGCCCAAACCAATTGCGTAAAAAGCGACCGACACCGACATGGCGGCGTACAGAACGAGGCCAATCGCACCGCCGAAAGCCGGTCCAAGTGTGCGGGAAATAAGGAAGTAGACACCCCCTCCGCCTACCCGAAGGTTCGTGGCGATTGCTGCCAAAGACACCGTCGTGAGCAATGAAACCACGGTGGCCAAACCGACGATAATGAGCATCTTCCAAAGGCCGACGCTGCCCGTCACAAACCCAAGGCGCAGGAAAAGAACCAGGCCCAAAATAGTAAGCAAGCTCGGCGAGAAGACGCCCCCAAACGTGCCCAGCTTCGCTGGAGTCGTCTCCTCGTGCCCGACTACCGACGCTGCCCGTTTCATGACTTAGGCCAGTACCTCGTCGGCTTGCTCGCGTAGAACGCGCATTTCGTCAGCGATCATTTCGACCATGTCGTCAAGGTCAGGAATCAACTCGCGACACGCAACCAGACCGAAGTCGAGTGTGTCGAGATAGCTCTGCACCGTGACGTTGAGTCCGGCTCCTTCGGTGATGGCAGAAACGGGGTAGAAATGCTGCAAGGTAGCCCCTCGGAGGTACAGCGGAATCCGGGGTCCCGGCACGTTGGAGATGACGACATTTATCGGCGCGTTCATGCGGTCGCCGATATGGAGCCGATGTGCCAACCGGGCGGCGCGGGTGGCCAAGGCAGGCGGAGCGAAGTCGGCCAATTCGGTTAACACGTCGGCGGGCAACAAGTCAAACGTTGCCTTGGCCTCGTTCATGGTCTGGTGGATAGATGCGAGGCGATCGAGCGGCAATTCTTTGTCGGTAGGAATTGGCACAAACAGCGCAGACACTCGGTTGGTCCACTTGTCCTCTTCATCGCCGGTGCGCACCGACACAGGCACCATCGACACCAATGGTTCGTTGGGCAGTGCGTCGTGCTGTTCTAACCAGCGACGCAATCCGCCTGCGACCATAGCCATCACTACGTCATTAACCGTGCAGCCAAGATCCCTCTTGAGTGCTTTAATGTCGGTAAGTGAAACACTACGAACGGCAAAGCGGCGATGCGGCGTAATACTGCGGTTCCACGGTGTCGGTGGCGCCGAAATTGACGGCAATACAGGTGCAATATCAGGGTCGTTTTCGTTTGGTTTCGTAGGCAACCACCGGGCCAACGCCCCCTCGGGACTGGCACCTGCCAACTCCCCTAGACCACCGAGACCTCGTTTGGATGCCACCTTCTTTGCTGCACCGATGGCATGACTCAGCAACCGGGCAGCATCGGCGGGCTTCGTAGCCATGCTCAACGCGGTCCGGCCCAAAAGTTCGATTCCCGTTGGTTCGCGTTCCGCGTGCCACGGGTCACTGCTGCTGTCGGGCAGTTCGGAATCGGGTTCGTGATCGAGCAGCATGGCTAACAGTTCGGCGCCTGCCGCCCCATCGATGGTTGCATGATGCACCTTGGTGAGCAGTGCAAATTGATTGTCTTGGAGACCATCAATGACGTAACACTCCCACAGTGGGCGCCCGCGATCCATGGGCCGACCAATGATTCGGGCCACAAGTTCGGTGAGTTGATGAGTGTCACCAGGGGGCGGCGCAGCGATATGGCGAATGTGGAAATCGAGGTCGAAATCGGGATCAGCAATCCAGTAGGGGTGATCTAGCCCCAGTGGCACATGCACAAGGCGACGACGAAACGGCTCCAAAACGGCCAAACGGGACTCAATTTGACTTCGAGTGGCCTGATAGGGGTCGAACGTCGGATCGTCGGGGCGGTCAAAGACACCCAAACTCGACACATGACCAAAAGTGGTCCGAGTCTCCATATTCAAAAAGTTGGCGTCGACACCACTCAACTGTTTCACCGGTTTGGCTCTCCCCTCGTAGACTTGCGGACACCGTAGCCCCCCAACGCATTTCACGTGAAATAGGGCAGTGACCCAAAATGTCCTAAGGTGTCCACCAACGTGACACCACTTACCGAAACCCCGCTTGCCCCACCATCCAAAGCACTACTTGCCCTCGAAGCTCGCACCGTGCTCGAGTTTGGTTCGGCTGTACTTTCGTCGCCGTTACTTCAATTAGCTCCGACCGGTGACGGTGGCCCGGTCTTGGTTCTGCCGGGTTTCGTAGCCGATGATGCGTCCACCGCACCGTTGCGTCTGACCCTCAAGACTCGGGGCTATAACGCTCACGGCTGGTCCCTTGGCCGCAATCTCGGACCGACACCCAAGGTAATCGCAGGGCTCAACAACCTCGTAGAAGAACTCCACGATAAATACGGTCGCCGAGTGCGTCTGGTCGGTTGGAGTTTGGGCGGTATCTATGCGCGGTACCTCGCTCGGATGCATCCCAATTCGGTTCGGCAAGTCGTCACCCTGGGCAGTCCATTCAGGATGCGTGCCCACGACGACTCCAATGCGAGCAAATTACTCGAATCAATGGCCGAAAACTTTTCTCACGAATACCGCGAACACCTCGCGGTTGGCGAATACGACCGAACTCCCATGCCCGTACCTTCCACCGCCATTTACTCCAAGACCGATGGCATTGTCCGCTGGGAAGCGTGCCTCGAACAGCGCACCAAACTCACCGAGAGCATCGAGGTTCGCGGCAGCCACTGCGGTCTGGGTCACAATCCCAGCGCGGTATATGCGGTGCTCGATCGCCTAGCCCAACCAGGTCATAGTTGGAAGCCGTTCCAAGCGCCGTTGGCGCTCCGACGCATGTACCCAAATGCCCACCATTCACCATCGCCGACCACCGTCTAACGAGACTGTCGCCGAAACATCGCTGGAGTCAGTCCGGTTAAGCGGGCGAATTGTCGGGTGAGGTCAGCTTGGTCATAGAAGCCACATTGGGTCGACACGTCGACGGGTGAAACATCAGCAGCCAACATTGCCGCTGCTTGATCGACGCGGGTTCGCAATACGTATTGAGTACAGGAAAGACCGAAAACACGTTTCATGCGCCGGTTGAGCTGAACCGCCGAACACTCGGCAACCGTGGCTAACTCGGCCGCACCGATCTTGTGGTCGAGATGTCGTTCGACATGGTCCACCACCCGTCCGAGAGATTCGACGGCGATGGTCTCCTCATTCGGTATACCGAGGTCCCGGCTCACGCTAGTGAGGCCCACCACATGGCCGTCACCGTTGCGCACAGGAAGCTTGGTGGTCACGTACCACCCGAGCGACCCGTCAGATCGCAAGACCGGTTCGAGTTGGTCACGCAGCGGTCGTCCGGTCGCAAATACACGCCGATCCTGCTCTTCGTAACGCTCGGCCAGTTCGGTTGGGAACAGGTCGACGGCTCGACTTGCGATGACCTCACGCTTTGATCGACGTCCGGTTCGGCGCACAAATGCGTTGTTAACCGCCCGGTATCGGAGATCGATGTCCTTGGCACAGAAAATGACGGTGACCAGCGCCTCCATGAGTTCGACCAGGTCAGCCTGAAGATTGACGTCGGGACCGAATATTGCATCTTCGGCCGACCGCTTGGAGGAATCGTTCATCATCGCGGTCGAAATTGTACAAGACCGACGACCCGTGCGTCGTCACAATGAACCTATGACCAATCGTTCACTGCTCGTCGACGAGACCATCGAATTGGTGGCTTCATGGCTCGAACAGAGCGAAGCCATTGAGAGTCGAGCCGATCGGGCTGTCAGCGGCCCGTTACGCGAACTCATCGAAGATCCCGATGGAGTGGCGTTCGCCATGCGCTTCATTGACCGGGTCGCCCGGCCCGAAAGTCAACAGGTGGCGGCCGCTCAACTGCGGGCGTTGGTAGCTGACCAAGCGTTACCTGCCTTTCTCTCGCCCTTGGATCGCACGTTGTTGAAGGCTGGAGCGTTCTTGGCACCAAAGATTCCCCGGATCGTCATGCCGTTGGCGGAGCGTCGGATGCGCAAGCTCGTCGGTCACCTTATTGTTGATGCGAGGCCAAAGAAACTGGCTGATCACCTTGCGGTCCGCCGCGATCAGGGTTTCGCACAAAATGTAAACCTTCTGGGTGAAGAGGTCTTGGGACGCGCTGAGGCACGGCGACGACTCGACGCCACTTTTGCGCTCATCGACGATCCCAATGTGGACTATGTGTCGGTGAAGTTGTCGTCGGTAGTACCGCAACTGAACCATTGGGATTGGGACGGATGCCTCCAGCGGGTCAACACCCGACTCACCGACGTGGCACAGCGGGCCGCAGCATCACAACCACCAACGTTTCTTAATCTCGACATGGAGACATACCTGGATCTCGAACTCACGAGCGCAGCATTTCGTCATGTCTATGCCCAACCGGACCTCCAATCGGTCGAGGCTGGCATCGTGTTGCAGGCGTACCTGCCCGACTCATTTGCCGCGCTTCAAGAGCTCACCAACTGGGCCACGCTGCGAAAAGCGGCTGGCGGCGCTGACATCAAGATCCGGCTCGTGAAGGGCGCCAACCTGGCGATGGAAACAGTCGAGGCATCCCTGCACGGATGGGAACAAGCCCCGTACGGTTCCAAAGCCGAAGTCGACGCCAACTACAAGCGATGTCTCGATTGGCTGCTAGTTCCGGAGCGAATGCGGGCGGTGCGAATTGGCGTGGCCAGCCACAATTTGTTCGATGTGGCATGGGCTCACCTGTTGGCGACCCGGCGCGGGGTTTCTGATCGGGTGCAATTCGAAATGCTGCAGGGAATGGCTCCCAACCACGCCCGGGTGATCAACCACGAGACCGCGGATGACCTTTTGCTCTACACCCCCATCGTGGACTCTGCGAGCTTCGATGTTGCTATCAGTTATTTGTTCCGTCGTCTCGAAGAAAACGCCGCTCCGCAAAACTTCATTCGGTCGCTATTTAGTTTGCAGCCGGGCAGTTCCGCGTTCGCTCACCATGCCACTGGATTTAGCGATGCTGTGGCATCTCGTTGGGATGTGAGTGATGGGCCGCAACGTTCGCAGGTCCGACCGGCTGTCGGCGCGGACGCGGGTGCTAACAACAGGTTTACCAACGAGCCCGATTCTGACCCTGCTTTGGAAAGCAGCCGCAGGTGGGCCCAACAAGTACTCGACCAAGCCGACGCAACATTGCAAACACCCATGACGACCAGTGTTGAGGCAATCGATCGCGTCGTCCACACGGCGCGCCATGCCCAACAAGAGTGGTCGGCGACCCCGGCTCAGGAGCGACGCAGCCTTATCCGGGGCGTCGGCGATCAACTTGCTCGGCGCCGCG
Organism: uncultured Acidimicrobiia bacterium; assembly: GCA_964196475.1. Classification (GTDB taxonomy): domain Bacteria; phylum Actinomycetota; class Acidimicrobiia; order Acidimicrobiales; family JAHEJN01; genus CAWKZT01. The sequence goes on along the minus strand of CAXMUI010000054.1, from coordinate 11,798 downwards.
GCGACTTAATAGCAACCATGGTGAAGGAAGCCCACAAAACCTTCGCTCAGGCCGATACCGAGGTTTCTGAGGCGATCGATTTCGCTGTCTACTACGCCGATGAGATCTCCAAGCTGGCTCCGCTGCCCGACGCCATGTTCGAGCCATTGGGAACGGTGGCGGTAGTTCCGCCGTGGAATTTTCCGGTGGCAATAGCTGCCGGTGGGGTGCTTGCCGCGCTAGCAGCAGGCAACTCCGTGATACTCAAGCCCGCTCCCGAGACACCCCAATGTTGTGAAATTTTGGCCGAATGCTTGTGGCAAGCTGGTATTCCGGACGATGTGTTTCAGTTCGTCCGTACCCCGGACGATGTCGTCGGACAGCGGCTCGTGACAGCGGTGGACGGTGTCATATTGACAGGCGCATCAGAGACCGCCCAAATGTTTATGCAGTGGCGCCCAGATATGCGACTGTTCGCCGAGACCAGCGGAAAGAATGCTCTGGTCATAACGCCCCAAGCCGATATCGACTTAGCCGTCAGGGACCTGGTTGCCTCCGCCTTTGGGCATGGGGGACAGAAATGCTCGGCCGCGTCGTTGGCTATCTGCGTCGGTTCGCTGTATGAGTCCCCCCGCTTCCGGCGGCAACTTATTGACGCGGTCAACGGCCTGAGCGTTGGTGTGGCGACTGACCTCGGTAGCGAGGTCGGACCCCTTATTGCTCCCCCGACTGGCAAGCTCGCCCGGGGACTACATGATCTGGATCCGGGCGAGGAGTGGCTAGTGCAGCCTCGGCAGGATCCAAACAACCTTGCTTTGTGGTCGCCTGGGGTTCGCCTAGGTGTTCAGCCGGGTTCCTGGTTTCATCAGACCGAGTGTTTCGGTCCGGTGCTTGGGATCATGGCGGCGCCAAACCTTGACGCGGCGATTGCCATGCAGAATGCGACGGAATTTGGGCTCACCGGAGGCATCCACACCCTTGATTCGCAAGAAGTCGAGCACTGGCTCGAACGGGTCGAGGTCGGCAACGCCTATGTCAATCGAGCCATCACGGGAGCGATCGTGCAACGCCAGCCTTTTGGCGGCTGGAAACAGTCGTCAGTCGGACCCGGCGCTAAAGCCGGGGGGCCGAACTATGTGGCCCAACTTGGAACGTGGTCGGCTACCGGACCATTGGATGCGGATGCTTCTGGTGCCAGTGACGAAGCGGCATGGGTCGGGCACTTTTCGCTCGAGCATGACCCAACCGGCCTGGCATGCGAGGCCAACATCTTTCGCTATCGACCGCTACGGCTGGTGGGCGTACGTGTTGGTCCTGGATCTGTACCGGCAGAACTGCAGTGTGTCCGTGCTGCGGCGCAGGTTGCGGGCTGTGCACTAGTGATTTCTGACCATACGGTCGAATCCGACGCCGAGTTCGCCGAATCGTTGCGGGCGGCAGCATTTACTCGGGTGCGTGCTTTGGGCGATGTCTCGACCCAAATACGCCAGGCCGCAAATGCCGCGCACATACATTTGGCTGATGATCCGGTCACGAACGAGGGAACGCTGGAATTGCGCCACTACGTTCGCGAGCAAGCCATCAGTCGAACAATGCACCGATTCGGTAATCTCCTGTCAGTCGGCGACGACCTGGTCGTTCCTGTTGTGACTTAGCTGAACGGGGTCTTACCTCTATGATGGTGAAACTTGGGCCCTGCTGGCAGCGCCCTATCCATTCGAGGTAACCGAGTAATGAGCCGATTTGGCAATCTAAATAAGGGCAGCATCGCGCTACTTTTCGTGAGTATTCTTGGCGTGGGTGCCATTGCAACTAAGAGTCAATGGGACTGGATGCTGGACAAAGACGTGGCCGTTACCACCGACGTCGCTGCTCCCGCTGTTGAACTAGAAGAGATCGACCAAGAAACCGAACGCCTCTATCGCATCAGTCCCGACAACGGTTCGTCCGTCACGTACAGTGTCGAGGAATCTCTTGCGGGGTCAGTTCGTACGGCGGTTGGCGTTACCCAAACTCTGGCTGGCGACATCGTGGTCGACCTCGTTGATCCAAGCGCCAGTCAAGTCGGCGAGATCGTGATCAATGTCGAAATGTTTGATTCGGATTCGAGTCTGCGCGACAAGCGCATTCGTCACGACTTCCTTGAATCAAGGCACTTTCCTTTTGCCTCTTTTGTGGCGACCGAAATTGTCGGCCTACCCACCAACGCTGATGACGACACCCAAACCGAACTCACCATTACCGGCGATCTCACGGTGAAGGAAACCAGTCTTCCCATCACCTTTACCGGTACCGCATCAATGAATGCCGACGCACTCACGGCGACGATGACAGGCCAGGCGCTGATGTCGGACTACGACATTGGACCAATTCACGTTGCTGGGTTTGCACATACGGGCAACGAAATTGGCCTGACGTTCGTGTTGGTTGCCGATCGTGTTGGTGATGACTCCCCTACTCCGGACCAAATTGAGTTGGCCGTCGTGCCGGTAGTTGCCGATGCCCCCGACGCGCCGTTCTCTGAGACCGTGCAACCAATCATTCAGAACAGTTGTGCTTCGTGCCATGTGGAAGGTGGAGCGGGTTGGAGCACCTTGCAACTCGACACCGTGGGCCAAGCAGCCGAAATAGCGGCCGACATCCAGTTGGTTACCACCTCACGTTATATGCCCCCATGGCCTGCTTCGGATCTGAGCCTCGAATTTGAGCACGATTTTTCGCTGGGCAACGAAGAAATCGCCACTATCGCTGCATGGGCTGAGGCCGGTGGAGGTCTTGATGTCGATCCCGACACACCGATCATCCCGACCGCCGTGCCCTACGAAGACATCGAACGCGATCAGGTAACGCTCCCCGACGAACCCTATGTCGGAAGTCTCGATCAACAAGATGATTACCGATGCCTCATCCACGAGATCGACACCGGCGACGATGGTGTTTGGGTCACTGGTGTCGCATTTGAGCCTGACAAGGACGAAGTTGTCCACCACTCAATCCTGTTTCGTGTGCCTGCGGCTGGCCGCGCCGAGGCGGATGCACTGAGCTCCAGAGACGAGCAACCAGGGTGGGAATGCTTCGGACTATCCGGTATGGCCACCAAAGGAGTTGGCTCTGTCGGCGGTTGGGCACCCGGTCAACAACCGCGTATCTACCCCGAAGGAACAGGACTCTTCCTCAACCCGGGCGACTTCTTGGTCAACCAGATTCATTATCACTTTGACCATGAGACTCCGCCGGATCGGTCCACGATCATCCTCGAAACATTGAGTGTTGAAGAACTCGCTGCTCGCGAGACGCCCATGCGCGGAGTGCAAGGGGGAAGCTACCTCACTCCGGCTGAGGGACCCTGTACTCCGGAGGAAACTGGCGCATTCTGTGACCGGCGCTTAGTGATCGCCGAATTCGCTCAGAAGTACGGCGGTATTGCACCCTTCATTCCTGACGGTCTGATCGACTCATGCGGCGGCAACATCGAAGACTTCAATCAGCTGGACGGAACCAAGTTCTCCAGCTCTTGTGACCTAAGAGCCCAGAGCACCGGCACGATCTCCTCAGTACTCGGACATATGCATGAGTTTGGCGACTCCTACCGTATGACTTTGCATCCGGACACTCCCGAGGAAATCATCTTGCTCGACATTCCGTCGTGGAGCTTCGAGTGGCAGTTGTACTACGTGCCCACCGAGGAGATTCACATCACCCGAGGCGACGTTATTCGCTTTGAGTGCGGCTGGGACCGGGACAACCTGTACATGCCCGAGCCCCGCTACATCACGTGGAACGAAGGCACAGTCGACGAAATGTGTTTCTCCACTGTGCAGACCATTCCCGACGCATAGGTCAAGCTCTACTGACCTCGACTAATGGGGTCGACACCTGCATAGGTGAGCAGATCCACCATGTCGAAATCGGCGGTATTGCGTCGGGTCAATGTTGGTGTCCAGGTGGGGTCGGCCCCAACGTAGGAGTCCGCGTCCATTTGCAAGAGTCCGACGAACACCTCGGCGACGATTCGACCCCCTACTGGGCCAAGTTGTAGACCGTCTTCTAGTAGCTCGGCCTCGCGGAGCACGTATAACCAGAGTGGTGTTCGTTGGTCGAGATTGGCACCGAAGTCACCAAAAAGCGCTAGGTCCTGCCGGCTCAGCGGAGTGACCCCCATGGCCTGGGCAACATCTTGGCCGGTAGGCACTTCCCAGGTCAGGTGACGCAGCAAGTTGCGCGTAGCGAGCGAAATCGGCCCGAGTTCCTCGCCTCGCCCCGCACCAATGGCAGTGGAGGGAAGCCGAAACAATGGCGTCGACATCTTGGTATCGATGCGCTTGTTGCGTTTGACTTCGCCATCGCCAAAGTCGAAGAACGTTTGCCAGCCAATGAAGCGGCGCGGGGCACGGTGCCCGCCGGTGAGATCATTGGGATCATCTCTGCCAAATTCGACGGGATCAAACACCATGGCGAAGAAAGCTTCACCGTTGTCTCCCGCCAGGTTTGCCCGGTATGACGGGCGCACCATCGAGTGCCCGAAGCGGTAGGCCGAGGTCTGGAACTCCACAGGGATAGTCGGGCGGTCTGGGGTGAAGTACTGCCGTCCATTTCCCAAAATGTCATTGACCATGTCCTGGCCGACAACCTGCGGGAGAAATTCGTGCAGAATTATCCATTGGTAATGCCATCGGACGATCCGGCGGGCCTCTTCAAAGGCCGCCGTACCGCGGAGGCCGCCCGCTTCGACGTCATCGATCACCGCGTTGTGAAACAACAAGAAGGCAACCTGCAACCCGGAGATGATTAGATGCTCGTCGTTGCGGGGATCCCCGATAATGGCCACGCCTTCTGCGGTACGAGGCAGATCTTCAAAAAGCCCGCCCGACTCCACCCGCAGGCGAGTTCCGTTGTCCTCATACAGCCCGGGAGATTCATCAGGTCCGCCGCCATAAACACTGTCCAAATCAAACTGCGGACTGCGCAGGTTTACGCTCCGACGGAGGCCCGTCGGTTGACCAAGAACTGATCCCGCGTCACGGGTGATGTCATGATCGAGGAACTGCCCCAGGAAGGTTGTGCCGGCCGTGTGGGTCGGATTATCGCGATTGATCAGACTGAGTTCCGGGTCAGTAATTAGCTGGACGGGACCAGCGCTGAGGTCATCGTTGGCATCGAGGATTCCTCCGGGCCGGCTTAGCTCCATAAGCGCATCGGACATTTGGTCACGCTCGGCACGATCCATACGGTTTCGAGGGAACATCCGACTGAAGCGATCGGGGCCGTTGCCTGTGCCCGCGCCACGCGGTGCACCGGGTCCGACCGCTCGTGCATCCGGACGCGGTGGACGACCATCTGGTCCATTGCGATCTGCCTGTGGTCGCGCCGATCGGCCGCGGGTTGCCCCGGCAATGCCGGGGACGGCAACGGCGGCTACCGCTCCAGCACCAAGCCCAGCAACGCCGAGAAATTTTCGTCGGCTGGCCACTTTTGGTTGTGGTTCTACGGGGGTTTCTTCGTCGGTCATGACAATCTCCTGTGCTGGGGTGTGTGTTGAGTGTCAACAACAAGAGATAAAGGGTTGCTAAGAAACCCACAAGAAAGCCATAAGTGGGAGACAGGGCATACAATTTCAGCTCATCTTGATAGTTCGGAATCCCCAAATGAGTGGCAACACAGATTTCACGTTCGAAAATGTCGCCGTGGTCGCGATCGAAGCCTGCGACGCCACAAACGAGGTCACCTCGGCTGCTCTTGACGACCGTCTTGCCGATCTCTATGCCCGCGTTGGCAGCACCGCAGGATTACTCGAATCATTAGCCGGCATTCGCGCTCGTCGCCAGTGGGAAGAAGGCGTGTCATTCATGGATGCGGCCGCCATGGCGGGCGAAAAGGCGCTCGTAGCGTCCGGTGTTGACCGTTCACAGATTGGTCTACTCATCGACACCAGCGTGTGTCGCGAACGGCTCGAACCATCCAGCGCCGTTACCGTGTGCGATCTCCTTCAGATGCCCTCTACTTGCATCAACTTCGATCTTTCTAACGCTTGCCTTGGCTTCCTCAATGCCATTCATGTCGCGGGCACGATGATCGATTCAGGGACCATCGACTATGCCCTCATTGTCGATGGCGAGGGAACCCGCGAGATCGAAGCCGCGACCATGGAACGTTTGCTCGATCCCCATGCCCAAATGACCGATCTGTATTCCAATTTTGCTTCGTTGACTCTGGGATCGGGCTCCGCTGCCATGGTTCTCGGACGCCACAGCGAAAACGCCGGCAGCCACCGCGTAACCAAAGGCTTCTTCCGGTCCGAGACCAAACATCACGGTCTGTGTGTTGGATCGTTGCAGGAAATGCGCACCGATACCGCCGCGCTCCTCGAAGCAGGCACCGCGCTGTCGAAGACCGCATGGGACGAATCCATTATCGTGGACGCCAACGACGCCGACCGATTTGTGATTCACCAAATTTCATCGGTGCACACGTCCGCGATGATCGACATCTTGGAACTCGAACCATCCCGAGTTCCGCTCACCTACCCCGACTACGGCAACATCGGGCCATGTGCCATTCCTTTCACCTTGGCCAAGGAAACGAGCAAGCTCAGCGACGGCGACCGAGTGTTGTGCATGGGCATCGGTTCAGGCCTCAACGCTGCTGTCATCGAGATCGTCTGGTAGATCGCTGGTTATGGGACCCAGACACACCGAGCCAGCCCGGCGGCCGCCCGCGGGCCTTGCTGGCCTAAAGCCCGAATGGTCACGTCTCATACAGGTTCCGACGACCGACGGCGTAGATCGATCCTGGCACATCCTCGACAATCGAGTCGACAATGCTCGCCTTACGTTGCTGTGTGTTCATGGCAACCCATCTTGGTCATACCTGTGGCGCAATGTTCTTGCCCAGGCGCCTGCCGACATCCGCGTCATCGCTGTCGACCAACTCAACATGGGATTCTCCGAGCGGACCGGTGACGTACGTCGCCTGACCACACGGGTTGACGACCTATGCGAACTCACCGACAAACTTGGTCTTCATGGCCCGGTTGTCACTATTGCCCACGATTGGGGCGGCCCTATTTCGTTGGGGTGGGCCCAGCGGCATCTTGAGCAACTGCACGGTGTAGTTTTGCTCAACACCGCGGTGCACCAGCCCGCCGGCTCTCCAGCCCCCGGACTTATCCGCACCGCTCGCTCCAGAGGCATCCTGCGACCGTTGACAGTCAACACCGGCGGATTCATCACCGGCGCACTCAACATGTCGTTTCCGCGTCCGACCAAAACCATTCGTAAGGGTTTTCATGCGCCCTACAAAAGTTCGGCCCGACGCGAGGCCATTGCCGACTTCGTTGAAGACATCCCCCTCGATCCATCGCACCCCACCGCCGCACCGCTCGATGCCATTGCTGCTGGGCTAGAGGCGCTCGTCGACACTCCTGCCCTTTTATTGTGGGGACCATCGGACAAAGTGTTCTCCGATCTCTATTTGCACGATCTCGAACAGCGACTACCGCATGCCCAGGTCCATCGTTTCGTCGGTGCCAGCCACTTTGTATCTGAGGATGCCGATGTTGTTACGCCGATCTTTGACTGGCTTGCCAGCGACCAACGAGAAGCTGGTCCTACCAGTTCCACTATTTCTGAGGTCGGCGTCAGTGACGCTCCACCTACCGAACAACCGGCCATCATCGAGATGGGCGAAGACGCCAGCCACATCACGTTCGGCGAACTTCGCACCCAGGTAGAGGCCGCCGCCGCGGGCCTAAATCAACATGGTGTGCATGCCGGCAGCCGTGTTGCGCTGATGATTCCGCCCAGCGTTGAACTCAACGTTGGCTTGTACGCCTGCTGGCGAATCGGGGCTGTACCCGTGCTCATCGATGCTGGCCTTGGCCCACGCGGCATGAGTCGTGCGTTGGCCACGGCCAACCCCGACTTCTTTATTGGGATCGCCAAAGCTCTTGCCGCCGCCAAGGTTATGCGGTGGTCTGGCACGCGGTTCTCGGTTGAACCACTGACGTCAAAACGCCGACGTGCGTTCGCCGTGGTCGATGATCTCCAGAACCTGACCCGCTGCACGGGTGACGTTCCGCCTTTGCCAGCGGCGGACGACCAAGCGTTCCTTGTTTTCACTTCGGGTGCCACTGGGCCGTCAAAGGGTGTGCGGTACACATTTCAACAGGCACAGGCCGGTCGTGATGTGCTCACTGACCTTTACAAGATCACGCCCAACGACCGCCTCGTGGCTGCCTTTGCTCCCTTTGCCCTCTATGGGCCATCCATGGGCATAACCTCTGTCGTCCCCGATATGGATGTCACCGCTCCGGCTACTTTGAGCGCCACTGCGCTCGGCGATGCTGCGATAGCTGGAGATGCCACTTTGGTTTTTGCATCACCTGCGGCGCTGGCCAATGTCGTGAATACCGCGCACGAGCTCACCGCGGCTCACCACACGGCTTTTGGTCGGGTGCGATTGTTGCTTTCCGCTGGGGCTCCGATTCAGCCGACGTTGATGCGGGCGGCCCGCGACCTGTTTCCCAATGCCGAAGCTCATACGCCGTATGGCATGACGGAGTGCATACCGGTTACCGATATTTCACTGACCGAGATCGACGAAGCAACTGGGGGCGACGGCGTCTGTGTCGGTCGTCCTGTCGATGGTGTCACCGTGCAGATTCGAGAACTTGATGCCTTGGGTAGGCCCACCGGTTTGCTGACCACCGAAGCAGGCATTATTGGCGAGGTTATTGTTCGGGCCGCCCATGCCCGTGACGGTTACGAGCGTTTGTGGCATACCGATCATCTGGCTTCGCAGCCCCACGGTTGGCATCGCACCGGTGACGCGGGACACCTCGATGACCATGGCCGCTTGTGGATTGGCGGTCGTATTGGCGACATCGTGTCTGCCGATTCCGGACCGGTGCTGCCCGTGAAGATCGAGCAGGGCATAGAACACCTCGCCGAGGTAGATCTTGCGGCGATTGTGGGCGTCGGCCCGGCCGGGACGCAGCAACTTGTTGCGGTGGTCCAAGTTCGAGAACCCGGGCGATGGCCCACGTTGGCTGACCTTGATTTACAAACCCGCGTGCGTTCGACCACCGATCGTGACCTAGCCGCGGTCTTTGTCGTTCCCCGCCTTCCTGTCGACCGACGACACAATTCTAAGATCGACCGTCCACGGATCGCCAAGTGGACGGCTCACGCCCTTACCGGCCAACGTATGCGGCGCCTATGAGGGTTTTGGTCACTGGGGCAACCAGCCTGGTGGGCCGCCACACTGCCGTTCAACTGGCTCAGTTGGGCCATGAGGTAACGGTGTTTCAGCGGAGTCCAAGTGGACTTTCCGGCGCTGAGGTTCGTGGGTCGTTGACCGACGTTAATGCGGTCAGTCAGGCTGTGGCCGGCCAAGAGACCGTTGTGCATTTGGCTGCCAAAGTTGGCATCACTGGTACGTGGGATGAGTTTCATCAGACGAACGTCACCGGCACCCAAATCCTGATTGATGCGGCCCAGAAAGCGGGTGTGGGTCGGTTCGTATATATTTCTTCACCCTCGGTGGCCCACGGCGGTGCGGCCCTCGTTGGCGCTCCAACTGGTGTCGCTGACCCAACATCGACACGCGGGCACTATGCAACCACCAAGGCACTGGCCGAACAGTACGCATTAGCGGCGTCTAGCTCGTCAATGCCGGTAGTGGCACTTCGCCCGCACCTCATTTGGGGCCCCGGCGATACACAGTTGGTGGGCAGAATCGTTGCCAAGACCAAAGCCGGACGTATGGCAATGATTGGGTCCGGCAATGCGCTCATTGATTCCACATTCATTACCAACGCGGTCGACGCCATTGTCGCGGCGGTTGACGCCGCCCCCCGCTTGGGAGGTCAGGCGTTTGTCGTTTCCAATGGTCAACCGCGCACCGTCAGCGAACTCATCGGTCGCATTGCTGTCGCTGCTGGTCTCACGCCGCCTGACCGTCACGTTCCTTCACGGCTGGCCTTTGTAGGCGGTTTGGTAGCCGAGCGGACGTGGGAGCGTCAGCAACGCACTGATGACCCGCCGATGACAAGCTTTTTGGCCGAACAGCTCTCCACTGCCCATTGGTTCGACCAAAGAGCAACCCGAGATGCGCTCAACTGGACGCCCAAGGTAGGCATCGAGGAGGGCTTCGAGCGTTTACGGGCGTGGTTCCAACAGCAGTGAGATCACCGGTATCTAGATTTCGGGAAGCAGATCCCACTCGCCGACAAACATGATCCCGACGACAATGCTGGCCACCGCAACGATCACGGCGATCGTCGCGTAGATCGTGAAGTTTCGTTCGGCGTTGAGTAAGCCGAAACTAGCCAGTACTGCCAATCCAGAGTTCGCTAAGACGAGACCAATAACCCAGGCCAACAGAACCATCAGCCCGACGCTGCCGCCCTGGACTGAAGTCGAGGCAACAAATATCGCTATCTGAGTGGGGCTTTCGAAGCCAACGCCGTGCAACATTCCAATTCCCGCAGCGGTGCTGTTTCCGTAGCGGCCATTGGCGGAGTCGGGCAAAGCGAGGTCATGTTGGTGGGGGTGATGATGCGTGGCTTGGTGCCTGCCACGCCAGGGACTCCGACGCCGCCGCTCAGTGGTCGCCGCCATATCGGTATCGACGCCTTGTTCGGTATGAGAATGATCATGCGCATGGGCTTCGGTATGCGCCACCGCATCTTGGTCGTGGCGATGATCGTGATCATGCTCAACGGAGATGTGTCGGTCCCCTGCTCGTCCGGTCACCTTCCGTAACCCAGCGAAGGTGCCGTCGAGCACGAGCATCCACCGACTCCGAAGACGGAAGTCGCGGCCGTGTCGTAGTAGTCCCACCAGCACCCAAACCCCCAAGGCAACGAGGGTGAGGCCGACTATCCGACCCATCCAGGCATCGAAGCTCTCGGGGATAGCGGCACCAAACAAAATGGCGATCGAGCCGAGTACGAAGACCACCGCAGCGTGACCCAATGCGTAGTACAGCGAGAGCAAAAACCCTTTGCGGCGACTGTCTGCGGTTCCGGTGAGGTCGGCAATTGCCGCTATGTGGTCCCAGTCGATGCCATGGCGTAAACCCAACAGAAGCGAGGTAACGAGGAGGCCGACAGTCACCTGTCGAGCCTAGAGGTTCAGATCGTTCCTGGTTCGCCGTAGTAGTCAGCGTTCACGATCCAGAACACCGCTTCGCCAGTTCCACCGTCGGAGGCCGTTTTGGCGTGGTAGTGAAAGATCGACTCCTCGAAGTCGACGGTGCAATGGGTGTGACCGTTGTAGGCATTTATGGGTTCGGAAACGGCCTCGCCCTGGCAATCAAGTTCTTCGTCGCCAATTGGCCCGTACACCGGGAATCCGTCCATGAGAAAGCCGAGCAGCACACCGGCGTTGGTACCGGCGTCCTCGATCCATGTGTAGGTAGTCCCAGCTTCGGTGACCGACTGTTCGGTGACATCGCCGCCTAGGTCCCTGACCAGGCAAACGGCGTCGACGTGATAGTGGTAGACACCCTGTTGTTGGGGGTGACCCGAGCACTGGTCGAACGTGAATAACTCGTCCACGATGTCGTCGCCCGGAGCGGCATTTTCATTGAAGAACGACACGCCGTTGAGGGCCAGACCAATGGTTCCGAACGTCGACTGGGTCTTCTGGGCGGCCTCGGTCGGATCAGCAGGCATCCGCATGACAATGGACTGCGTCTCGATCATGTTTGGACCCGCCGAATGGGCAACTTGATCGGTGTACACCTCTTCGAACTTGTAAATATTGGTGTTGTAGTCGTAGTCCTCATACAGATCCTGATCACCTTCCCAGTAGACC
>CAXMUI010000053.1:0-2917 GCA_964196475.1 uncultured Acidimicrobiia bacterium | reverse complement strand
CTGGCCAAGGGAATTCTTCCTTCTCGTCCCACTCTTCGGCGACGGGCCGAATGTTGCTGACGGCGAAGTCGTGAACCCACTTCTGCACCGTAAGTTGGTCTTCGTTCAGCGTTGGGTTGAAATCAGGCATTGAACAATCCCTTAGAAATCGAGGCTGGTGACCCTCAGTTGGTTCCAGCAAGTCCCCACAAGTTACCCATGAGTAACTGGCCGTGGCAACGTCAACGCTATTTACATCAGACAGGCAATACGCCGCCCGCCACCGATCGGTCGAATGTTCCCCGTCCGTCTCGTATCATCTTCGGGTGCCTACCGCGTCCGAATCAGCTATGCAGCAAAATCTGCGACTGATCCCGTATCACCAAGCTCTAGCCCATTCGTTCCTGTGGATTCCTGTATTCGTGCTCTTTACTCGCAGCCACCTCGACCTCGACCAGGCCATCTTGGTTATGTCGGTCTACTACTTCTTCGTCATCGGTGTTGAGGTGCCATCGGGCTGGATGAGCGACAAGATCGGACGAGTTTTTACTCTCCGCTTTGCCGCCGCAGCAGGCGTGGCTGCCCATACCAGCTTCTTGCTGAGCGGCGGCAGTTTGGCGTGGATCCTTGTCGGACAATTCTTCATGGCCACGAGCTTCGCTTCTCTGTCTGGTACCGACGTGAGCTTTCACTACGACACCCTCGAAGAGCTCAACATTGCCGACGAATTCCAGAAGCGAGAATCTCGTGTGGCGTCCCGTGGACTCATTGCCACCACGTTCGCCATGTTGCTGGGCGGCGCCCTGGGTTTAATAGACCTTCGCCTGGCCTTTGCTGCTTCACTCATTATCTCGGCCATGCAATTTGCCGTAACGCTGCGACTGGCCGAACCCCCGCCGCTGAGCGTCGATCCGCTCGATGTCTCGCACCTGCGCGCCTGTTTCTCCTATCTTCAGCAAGGGCCGCTGGCATGGATCTTCCTCTACGGAGCGGCCATGGTCATCTTGGTGCACGTCTCTTTCACCCTGTTCCAGCCGTGGCTCACCCAAGTCACCGGACAAAGCGCCGACGACCTCGGCAACACGCCAATCGTGGCCGGTAGTTTCATGGCCGGCGCTTCCCTTGTCGGTGCCTACACCGCCCACCGCGCCGCCGACCTGGGTCACCGGTTTGGTCCCGTCAACGTCCTTATCGCCATGGGTGTGCTCTCAGCAGGCATCGTGACTTCAATGGCCGCCAGCACCCATAGTGCCATCGTGTTGGTGGTCTGCCTGCGCAGCGTGCAAATGGTCACGTCCAAAATCTTAATCACCGGCGTCGCCGCCCCACGATTGCGACGCGATCACCGCGCGACGTTTTTTAGCCTCAATTCACTCGCCGGGCGAGGCAGCTATGGCATCGTGTTGCTCTTCGTCGCCAACGGCGCCAACGACAACCTCACCGGCGCCTTGACCCAACTTTCGGTTGTTGCCTGGGTCACCGTGGCGATCATCGCCGTCACCGCTCTGCCGCTACGAGCACCAGAGCTCAATCGCTACTCAGAAACAACTAAGCCTTCGTAGCGAGGAGCGCGGCAATCGCCAGCACTCCGGCAGCCACGCCATAGGGCCAACCAATACCGGCGTGCTCAAACAACAAGCCGCCACCTACAGGTCCAATAATTCGGCCCAGAGCGCCCGCTGATTGTTGCAACCCAAGCGCTGAACCGCGAGCCTCTTCGGCGCGCCCGACCAGCATCGAGGGCAACGTCGGGGAGATTAGACCTTGCCCGACAACCAATAACGTCAAGCCGGCTGTGACACCGAACCAGCCAAAGCCGCCCGCAATCAAGACCATGCCAACAACTTCTAAAACAAGACCGCTGACGACTGCGGACCGTTCGCCAAGTCGATCAACCGTTGGACCAACCACTCTGGTCTGCATGACAACCATGCCGATTCCCACGAGCGCAAATGTCCCGTAGATAGAACTGTTGACTAGATCAAATCGACGTTCGAGCATCAAGCCCATGGTTCCCTCCAGTGCCGAGAAGGCCGACATGGTAACGAGGCTGACCAGCACTAATGCCAGCACACCGCTGGCCTTACTGTCCCGCAACTGCTGGCTGAATGACGGTTGTACTCGTGACCCGTGATCGGGATTCGTCTCGGGAACTGACCGGTAGGCCAGCAATGCCGTTGCCCCGCTAAGACCCGCCGCAATGAAGAACGGTAAACGATCCGAGCCAAGCGCAGCCACCGATCCAATGATCGGCCCCACGACAAACCCCAGTCCGAACGCTGCCCCCAACAGACCCAATAACCGTGGTCGACTCTTCGGATCGGCGATATCGGACACCGCCGCCTGAGCGACTGCGTAACTAGTGCCCGAAGCACCATCGAGAATTCGAGCGGCGAACAGCAGCCACAACACATCGGCAAAGCCCGTAAGCAAGGAGCCAATAGTCGAACCAATAAGCGCCGCAATTAATACCGGACGACGCCCCCAACGGTCGCTCGCCCGACCCCACAAAGGGGCCGCCACGAACTGAGCAGCGGAGAAAGCAGCAACGATCATCGTCGCGGTCGCGGGACCAGCATTGAACCGCTCGGCATACACCGGCAGGATGGGAAGAACGATGCCGAAACCGATGAGATCAAGCGCAACCGCGCCCCACAATGCTGCGAAACCGGCAGGCAATTGAGGGCGGTAAGTTGTCGGCGCAGAACTAGTGTGGACCGTTCTGACACCAGTGCCACCCAAAACCTTCCGAAGCGGTGGGCAGATATCGGGCTATAGCCCGATATCTGCCCACCGCTTCGAGAGTAGGGGTCTACGCTTGATCGACAATGAGCGATCTTTCTCTCCCCGAACTTCCCACCGCATACGTCCCGGCTGATGCCGAGTCAGTTGTCCGCGACCGGTGGGACGAAGCCAACATTTTCCATGCCGAACCTGG
>CAXMUI010000052.1:0-8736 GCA_964196475.1 uncultured Acidimicrobiia bacterium | reverse complement strand
ATTCGCTGAAGATATGGCGGCCGCAGGCTACGACGTCGAGTTCCTCCTGATGGAAGGTGGCGGACATGGAAGCGTATGGCCCGAAGAAGTCTTGCAAATAGTCGATGAACTCATAAGCAAGCCTTGAGCTAGCCCAGCCCGAGAATCTATCGTTGCACCTCTGCCGTCGGTGCTCGCTCTTTCATTGATCACGACTCAGGCGTGGTTCCAACTCAGCTTGGGAGTGTAGAAGTGGCTTCGGCTCCTGCCAATGGCGGTCCTTATTGGCTGTCTGCGACCGTTCTGTCACTTCTTTGGTATTGAGTTGTTCGATCAAGCCAAGTTTCGAATTGGTGCCAATTGATAAACGTTTGGGCTACGAGTGTTCTTCCCGGTCGTCAGAGTGTCTGATGGCTCGGGAGGACCACGGGGTTTCAATAGTTCCGATGTGTCCATCAGCGACTATCCAGCTGGAAATGCCACCTTCAAGACGCTCTTCGGTGTTCCTTCGTTGTTGACGCGTCTAGTTCTGGGTAGATCTTCGGCGGAGATACCAGGCACCGCCGCCGAAGATTGCGATCAGCAGTCCGATTAGCAATGGAGGCATGATCGAAGCGGATGGTGACTCAGCCATGGGGATGGGACCTGCTGGAGGTTTTTGGGACGTGAGAATGCCGTTCACTGCTTGGAGGGTTGCCTGACCGGCGTCTGTACCTGGGCGTATCACGTTCTCATGGCCGGCGTCGGGTACTTCGATCACTTCAACATCGATTCCGTAGGTTTGCAACACTTCGGCGAATGCAACAGTGTGGGTTGGGTTCGTTGCGGTGTAGTTGTCGTTGCTGCCTACGAGCAGAACCATCTGTGGAGGGTTTGTTGAGGGAAGTGCGCTGTAACCGTCGATTGCATATGCCTGTAGGGCTGTCAGACCTGGCGCTACGAACTCGTCGGCAGCTATCTCTCGAATCTGGGAAATAGGGGTCACCCGCGTGGCGAACATGGTGAGGTCGTCGTTCAAAGGCCGAGCGATCAGTCCGTAACTCCCTCCGATACCCAAGAAAGCGTACGGAGTCGGAGCCTTACCGGTCTCAACGCAATCGGTGCCAGGAGTCAATCCGAAGGAACTCAGGGCAAGCATGCTGCCGGTTTCTCCTCCCATCGAATGTCCGATGACGACGACACCCTCCGACTCGGAAGCGTATTCGGCGGCGCGTGCGCTCACGAACCCACCAATGCAGCTGAGGTCAGCGGCCGAGTTGACCGAAAAGCCGTTGGTGTGCCAACGAAAATAGAAAACCGTCGAACCAAGTCGTGCGACCTCCTCGGCCAAAGGTGCGAACTCCGCGGCTGGTTTCCCGGGTTCGGAGCGACCCCAACCGTGGAGAAGCACAACCAATGGGCGACCCGGCTTGTCCGTCAGATAGATATCGACTGTTGAAGGATCACCACCATCATCTGGTTGCCGATACGCCTCTCCATCAATGACGGTCACGTCGGTTCCGGCACACGCGGCCATTAGGGCAGCAGCAGCGAACAGGGCGGAGCCCATTCCAAGGACCTTTTAGAGTCTCGACATGCTCAGGTCCGCTCCCTCGAGTTTGCTTCGCATCAGAATTCCATATTTCTGGCCCCCGATGCATCAAGGCCGTCCTTCAACCGTTGACCCAGCCGCGACCGCTGTAAAGTGTTCTCGGGGTTCAGGGGCGCTCCCGTTAGGCAGGGATTCCGTGCGGTTCCTGGATGGCTGGTTGGCGGTGTTTCCTCAATTCCGCTGCCGACCCCACTTGGATAAGCAGGTTTACCGAGTAGTTGTGGAACGTGTCGCTTCAGCAGTCACCAAAGTTGTCTGGCCATGTCCACAATAGGATTACCCCATCTTCCACGACCGCACTCTGGCCGACGGCACAAAACGTTTCACCCTCGTTGCTGTGCCAAACCTGATCCCAAGTCACCGCGGTTCCCGTTACTTCGATATTTGAAAATGTGTACGGGTCCTCTAAGGCCGCGTAACCCCGGTCGCTTACTTGAACCTCGCGGATGAACGTCAAGCCTTCGGCTCGAGTGCTTTCCGGATGACCGATAATGACTGACTCCTCCGAGAACAGTTCCATTAGAGCGTCCATGTCATCGGCGTTGTACTCCTCGGCGTATTTCTCGATGGTTGACGCAGGGTCGTTGGCAGCGGCGCAGGAGGCGAGCATGAAACTCATCAGTACCGCGACAATAAGTGGACGTCTCATGATGTTTCTCTTTTCTGGCCGTTCATGTGTCAAGGCCACATTTCGACTCTAGGTGTCGGTACGGACACCTGTAAAGGCTTTTCTTGTGAGGTGCGGGGGACGCCACCTCGGGTGTGGTTCCAATTCAGCTTGGGAGAGTGGAAGCGACGTTGGTTCCACCAAGGTGGAACCAGCCCAAAGCGGCCAAAGACCCGGCGCAGCCCGGAACGGAAGTGCAGGGCGATCGGCAGCTTGCGTATCAGCCGTAGCGCGCGACACCGAAGGTGTCGCGCGTAGGCAAAATAATTGAAGTACTAACTGCGAAACAGTTAGTACTTGTAGTGCGGTGGCTTGTAAGGACCGCTCTTGTCCATACCGAGATAATCGGCCTGGTCATCGGTGAGGACAGTGAGACGAATGCCGAGGGCATCAATGTGCGCTCGAGCGACCTTCTCATCGAGTTCAGTGGGAAGAACCACAACGGTTTTGGTGTCGTAACTCTCGTGGTTCGAGTGAAGCTCCATCTGAGCCAGAACCTGGTTAGAGAAACTGCACGACATGACGAAGCTGGGATGACCAGTGGCATTGCCGAGGTTCAGCAGGCGACCTTCAGACAACACGATGATCGAGTGTCCATCGGGAAATACGAACTCGTCAACCTGCGGCTTAATGTTGATGCGTTGTACATCGCTCATCGCGAAAATGCCAGCCATATCGATCTCGTTGTCGAAGTGACCAATGTTGCCCACGATGGCCTGGTGCTTCATCTTGCCCATGTGCTCGGCGGTGATGACATCTTTATTGCCGGTCGTCGTAATGAAAAAGTCGGCCGTCTCCATGACGTCTTCTATGCGAACAACCTGATAGCCCTCCATAGCGGCCTGTAACGCACAGATGGGGTCGATTTCCGTTACCACGACACGAGCGCCTTGGCCACGAAGCGACTGCGCACAGCCCTTGCCTACGTCGCCATAACCACAAACAACAGCGGTCTTGCCACCGATCATGACGTCGGTGGCACGGTTTATGCCATCCACAAGTGAGTGGCGACAGCCGTAGAGGTTGTCGAACTTCGACTTGGTCACCGCATCATTAACATTGATGGCCGGGAACAGGAGTTCACCGTCACGGGCTAACTCGTAAAGGCGATGCACACCCGTTGTGGTCTCTTCAGAAACACCGTTGATGCCAGGAGCGATCCTATGCCAAAACTGGTTGTCACGGGCCTGGATGGTGCGGAGGCGTTCGAGGAATACGCCGTGCTCTTCGGAGTCGCCGTCTTGTGCCTCGGGAACTTCGCCGGCCTTTTCGTACTCGAGGCCCTTGTGCACGAGCATCGTGGCGTCGCCGCCATCGTCCAAGATCAGGTTCGGGCCGTTGCCGTCAGGCCAGGTGAACAGCTTCTCGGTAGCCCACCAGTACTCTTCGAGCGTTTCGCCCTTCCAAGCCCAAACAGGGGTACCACAGAGGTTGTCTGGGGTTCCATCGCGGCCAACGGCAATGGCGGCAGCGGCATGGTCCTGGGTAGAGAAAATGTTGCAGGTAACCCAACGAACGTCGGCGCCGAGGGCAACCAACGTCTCGATGAGTACCGCTGTCTGGATGGTCATGTGCAACGAACCGGCGATGCGAGCGCCAGCCAATGGTTTTGCGTCACCAAACTCGGCGCGCAGGGACATAAGGCCAGGCATTTCGTGCTCGGCAAGGTCCATCTCTTTGCGACCAAACGCATGCAGAGATAGATCGGCGACTTTGTAGTCGTCTTGGGTTAGGGCCATGGTACGAACCTCCATAGGTACGTGAAAGGGATGTGGGCTGGGGTCCTCCGACCCACGTCCATCTGGCCAGCCCACGGCAGACCCTAGCGGCAATGCGACACGACAAATACCCCATGCACGAAGTAGACGGCGACCCTGGCCTGATCTTAGGGAAGAAGTTGACGCACTAGATCAAAGTGTGCCGCAGTCAACGGACCAGAAAGGAACGAAGTACTCGGCGAATTGGCAAACGTGGCGGCCACGGCTTCGGCGAAATCACCGGAACCAACGGAGAAATCGTTCAGTCCGTCTGTAGGCCACCAGCTCACATCGGAAGCGCCGCGCGCATCGAGCCATTGCTGGCGGGCAGCATCATCTAGATAGGTGATGTCCAACGCGTGGCCTACCTCGTGGGCGAGAATTCCCGCGATCTGTTCAGCAGCCTGGCCATCGCTCAGGTAGATCGAAATCGTCTTCGACGGAACATTCGTATTACCCGCAAGACCCGGAGCAGAAGGCAAATATTCCACCGTCCAGTCAGACAATAACGTTTGCCATGGATAGGCAATAAGGTTTTCTGCCGCTGCGCCCCGTTGGGCCAACCCTTCATCAGGCGCCTCAACCACAACCGGTTCGCCCAACTCCACGACAATGCCCAGGGCAAGGTCTACTTCAGGGGCAACCTCGATTTGAACGGGTGGATCGACAACGACCGGATTGACAACCTCAGCAGGAGCCGGTGCTAACTCCGCATCGGTAGCCGTTGGTGGCGCTACAAGTACCTCAGCGGGTTCAAGAACCGCCTCCGACAACAACTCTGGCTCGGTGATGGAAGTTTCGGGAGCGGGTTGCGCTACTGCCGCAGGAACCGCCTGGGTGATAGGCGCTAACAATGGCGAAGATGCAAGGGCCGAAACGGCGACCTGAACCGGTTGCGCTTGCGGGGCGGCAAGCTGGCCAGCCGTGTCACTTTGTTGGACAACCAGAATGAGGGCACCAACTGCGGTCGTGCCGACTAACAAACCGGCGGCAGGAAAAATGAGCGCCCGTCGTAACCGACGTGCGGTAACCGAAATTTCGGGAAGAACCAGTAGTTCGCGAAGTCGCTGCTCGACCGTTGCGGGTGCAAGATCGAGACTGGTGCCAAGGACGTCGAGATCGTCGGCGCGCAGCGGGAAGGGTTGACCGGGGCTCCACGCACGAAGTACCTGCACCATGGCCAGATAGCGGGCCAAAATCTGATCTGGACTAGCCGCCTTTGCAAGCGTGGCTGTCTGGTCACCTGCTTCAACCGTGCCAGCATCCAGATCGATGACCAATTTCGATCGGAATGGCAGGAGCGGGCCTTGACTTAGCCCGTAGACCTCAGCCAACGCAGTCGCCGTGGCGTCGTCCAGTTTTTTGCGACCACGTTCGAATGCTTCAAGGTCGCTCGCAAGAAATGCTCCTCCGCCAGATCTCGCCATTTCTTCCAGTGTGCGGCTATCGCTCTCACGCTGTGCGCGAAGGATCGCACCAAGGCGCCTAGGAGAAACCAGCGCCAGTTCATCGTCAATGAGAGTGGTCATCACATCCTCTTATCGGCACTGTCGATTGGTACTTTAGAGATTTTAGCCTGACCGGAGTCGTTCTTCAAGCTCATCGATAGCGGGTGAGGGTCCAGGATCAACATTTGCGATGGCAGCCAACTCCAAGGAAACAGCGTCTCCAAGCATCATAAGGTCGAACATCTGTGCCACGGGACCCTCGCCTTCGGCATACACCGGCGTCATGCTGGCGACGGAGTCACCAACCATTGCATTCACGGCATCGAAGCCGCGCTGCACAAGTGGATGCTCGTGTTCGTGACGAAGCTGAACGAGACTAAGCAGTTCTGTGGTCCGATCATCGACGCGACCCCATCCCTCGATTTCGTTGTGTCCGAGGTTTGGGAGGGCCGAACTAAATGCGGGCAACTTCGCGTTGGCATTGATCTGCGTCTTCCACCGGTCAGCGGCTACCGACCCGATTCCACCACCGCCTTGCATCAGCGGCGCAGTGCCGTCAATGAGATGGGCAATTTCCTTGGCGACGCTGTCGGCCATCACCAGCGCGTTGCGACGCCGACGTAACTGCTCGACCGCGTGAATCAGCCATTGAGTGGCGCCCCCAAACAAGCCCACATCTTCCAACACAATTAGTGGCCCGACTGCGAGAGACGCGAACGCCGCACGAGGTGACGGTAAGCCGGGGTCGACCGGCACGTGCACCGCACCCCACTCTTTGGCCAACTCCGCCAGCTTTCCGCCTGAGGTCACGGCCACGATTCGACCACCCGTCTCGGCCGCGGCCGTTGCTGCCTCGATGGTCTCGGGCGTATTGCCCGAAAACGACACAGCAAAAACGAGCGTGCGATCATTCACATAGCTGGGCGGGTTGTAGTTCTTTACTGTCACCACCGGCACTGGCATGAACGGGCCAGCTGTAGATGCCAACAGGTCGCCTGCGGTGCCCGAGTCACCCACACCAAGCACCAAGATGTTGTCAATTTCTTCCGCCTTGGGAAGACCTTCGAGGTCCTGGGAAGTTTCGACCATGGAGACGATCTGTTCGGGCGTGTGCACCATGGCGTCGAACATGCCGAAGGTATCGAGTCGTTGGTCTGTCATGGCACCATGTTGGCAGATGCAGCACCCCAGGCGCACCTTTGCCAACAAGTTCTCTACGGTTTGGTGTTGACGCCCACCGTGGTTATGAAGATGTATCCATCGCCTTGCAATCGAACCGCACCCTCTCGGGCCGCCACCCACCCGGCCTGACCGCTTGACAGACGCACGCCAACATCGTCAACGACATGCCCACCGATTGATAACACCGTCGCGGGTCCAACAACGGAAACCTCAGGTTTGGTCGAGAGATCTACCCGTGTCAACGTGAACTCATCAACCGGAGAATGATAGGTCCACTGATGTGCCGTGCTGGCAGGGCGCTGCACCATTGGCAAGTCGGCGATGGCATCGACCACATCGACAAGCGTCGGTATGTCGACCTTTTTGTTAGTCAATCCACCGCGGATGACGTTGTCGCTGTTTGCCATGACCTCGATTCCGGTGCCAGTCAGGTAACTGTGGAGGGTGCCGGCATCCAAGAACAAGGCCTCTCCCGGTTCGAGTTCGACAAGATTGAGCAGTATCACGACGAACACGGCTGGGTCGTCGGGATATTGGGCAACAATTTGCTGGAGCCAGTGAGCTTCCCGTTCGAATCCTGTGACTGGCTCGTCGAGTCGTTTGGCCAGAGCAGCATTAGCTTCCTGGACAGCTATTGCATCTCGTCGCAGAACGCTACTCAGAAGAGCCAGCAGTTCGTCCTCTATCGGCCGAGCCGCCATGCGGTCGCTTAACCAAGTCAACTGCGGAAGCGCCAACGCATCGAGGAAGCCCTGCGTGGCCGCTATCGGCCGAAAGCCGCTTAGGGCAGCAAACGGCGTAAGGGCACAAATGAGCTCCGGCTTGTGGTTGGCATCGCTGTAAAGCTTCCCATCAACGTCGGAAAGTGAGGCCGCCTGTTCATTAGCGAACCCCAAGGCCG
This sequence comes from uncultured Acidimicrobiia bacterium, assembly GCA_964196475.1. GTDB lineage: Bacteria > Actinomycetota > Acidimicrobiia > Acidimicrobiales > JAHEJN01 > CAWKZT01. Next base: position 1,211 of record CAXMUI010000052.1, on the reverse strand, counting down.
CCTGTGCCATTGTTGGATGTACCTGCAGTGACAGGGGTGACTGTGTCGCCAAGATTTTTGTCAAGAATGGCAACGTTGTCGCTGTGGCGTTACCAAGTTCGCCGTACGGATCATTGGCAATGAGTTTGTCGAGAGCGAACCACTGATCGTTACGGAACACCTGAGACGGGGCTGAACCATGCGCGCCGATCCACATTTCGGCCTCTGGCCGACCCGAGGGCTGGCGCCCCTGAAGTGTGGCGATTGCCGTCGTCGACCCCCACGCATAGGGCCGGATTTCACAATCAAGTAGGTCCATTTGCTCGCCTAGACGCTAAAAGTCGGATTAATGCCGTTGGCCTCGGCCTTCGCCACGAGGCGATCATGTTCGGCGGCGTCGACCGTGGTCGCTTCGTCCACCAACATCACGGGGATATTTTCCTTAACGTCGTAGGAGCGGGTTAGACGCGGGTTGTACAAGATGTTCTCATCGGCAAACCACAACAACGGGCCCTTGTCTTCGGGACATGCAAGGATTTCTAGAAGGCGTGGGTCGAGGGTCATAGATTCTCCGGATGGTGATGGGGCTTGGCTGCTGATCAGGCTGCGGACCTCGGCGACAAGGGCGGTGCCAGCTTCGACATCGGCAGCTTCGAGATTCAATCGTAGGAGCGGTTCAGTGTTTGAGGCACGCAAGTTGAACCACCAGGTGTCGCCCTTCACGGTGAGACCATCGAGATCATCGAACTCGCAGTGCGCGAAGTGGCGTTTTACTCGCTGGACGACAGCGGCAATATCATCGACCACCGAGTTGAGTTCGCCGGACTGCCAATAGCGTTCGAATGGTTTGCGCAACTCGCTCAATGGGGTATCAGACTCGCACACCATTTCGAGCACAATCAGCGCGGCAATAATTCCGGAGTCGGCACGATAGTTGTCGCGAAAGTAGTAGTGGCCCGAATGTTCACCGGCAAAAATCGCACCGGTCTCGGCCATTAGTTGTTTGATGTAGGAATGTCCTACCCGGCTCACCACGGCGGAGCCACCCTCTTCAACAGCAACTTCGCCGACGGCAGCGCTGCAAATAAGGTTGTGAATAATGGTTCCGCCAGAGTTCTCCCGTAACAAACGGGCTCCGACCATGGCGGTGAGTGTCGATCCACTAAGGGGTTGCGCGAGTTCGTCAACCACAAAAACTCGATCGGCATCGCCATCGAAAGCCAGGCCAATGT
>CAXMUI010000051.1:0-8059 GCA_964196475.1 uncultured Acidimicrobiia bacterium | reverse complement strand
TATCGACCGGGCCCGTGATTTGCTGGGCGACGATGTTGCCCGCAGCCTCGAACAAATGGCCCAGATGGCCAAGGCGCTCGAAGAAGCTGGCCTGATCGAGAATCGTGAAGGCAAACTCGAAATGACCCCCCGTGCCATTCGTCAACTAGGCAAGCAGGCCTTGGACGAGGTGTTTAAGAACCTCGATGGAAATCGGTTTGGTGGCCATCAGTTGTCGCGAATTGGTGTCGGGCACGAACGAGATTATTCAACCAAGCCCTACGAGTTCGGTGATCCGTTCAACCTGCACATCGAAAAAACCATCCAAAATGCGATTCGGCGTACAGGTGGGGGAACGCCCGTGAATCTCACGCCCGATGACTTCGAAATCGAGCGCACCGAAATGGTTACCGATGCCAGCACCATCTTGATGCTCGACCTTTCGTTGTCGATGCCCATGCGCGAAAACTTCTTGCCAGCCAAGAAGGTGGCCATGGCCTTGCACTCGCTCATGACCAGCCAATTTCCCCGTGACTATTTCGGCGTGGTCTCGTTTAGTGAAGTAGCCCGGGTCTTGAAGCCCGAAGAACTCCCGGAGGTGTCCTGGGACTACGTCTATGGCACCAATATGCAACATGCTTTCCGGCTGTCGCGTCAATTGTTGTCTAAGCAGCGTGGCACCAAACAGATCATCATGATCACCGACGGTGAGCCAACCGCACATATCTTGCCGAACGGATCTCCATACTTCGCCTACCCACCTTCTCGCGAGACAGTTGAGCTGACTTTGAACGAGGTTGCGGCCTGCACCCGCGATCAAATCCGGATAAATACGTTCATGCTCGACGCGACACCGCACCTCACCACGTTCATCGAAAAGATCACCGAGATGAACGGTGGACGCGCCTTCTTCACTACAAACCAAAATATTGGCGAATATTTATTGGTGGATTTTGTGGAGCACCGACGCGCGATGGTGAAGCGCTAACGACAGCGTCTCAAAAGTGGAAAAACAGCGCGAAAACGCGCGTTTCCGCGCGGTTTACGCGCGATTAGCGCGCGATCGCGTGACGGTCCGGAACGCGACGGTCACGCGAATTCGCCTAGCAGATAAGGGGTCTCAAGCGGCGGCAATCACGTTTCTACTTGCATTTTTGCAGGTCACGGGGCAGAATCACAACTAGGTAATTACGGGGCTGGGATTAACGTCCGGTTGGAGGAAGCTATGCGACAGTTACAGACCGCTGCTGAGAGTGAATGGCAGGACTCAGCCAACTGCCTCGGTGTCGACCCTGATTTGTTCTTCCCCGAGCGCGGTGCGTCCACCCGCGAGGCCAAAGACGTATGCCGCGGCTGTGTCGTGCGAGTCGACTGTCTCGAATACGCCCTTGCCAACGGCGAGAAGTTTGGCATCTGGGGCGGCATGAGCGAGCGCGAACGCCGACGCATCCGTCGTCAGCGTGCCCTCGAACGCCAAGCGACTGCCGAGCGAGTAGCAGCACAGCCTGCAACCGGATAACCCGATCCTCAGCTAGAGTGGCCGTATGGGATCACTTGGAACCGGCGAGCTACTTATAATTTTGCTGATCATTTTGGTTGTTTTCGGTGGTGCCAAACTGCCGACACTGGCCAAGTCACTCGGCCAAGCACAGAAAGAATTTCGTTCCGGTGCTGACTCCGACGACGAAGCTTCTGAGGAAACCAAAGACACTAAAGACGCCTAGTCCCGCTGGCGCGTAAAGAACCGGGAACCATATGACCTCCGGCGACGTTCCTAGTTGGGAAGCGGTTGCGCACGAGCACGGTCGTTTCATCTACACAGTTGCCTATCGCTTGAGCGGCAACCGTGCCGACGCAGACGACTTAGTGCAGGAGGTGATGGTTCGAGTGCAACGAGGACTAGCAACATATACGCCCGGTTCAATGCAAGGCTGGCTGGCGCGCATCACCACCAACGCATTTTACGACGAAACCCGCCGCCGTAAACGTCGCCCAACGATCCCTCTGCCCGATGAGCCCGATCGGGTGATTGCTGGTTCCCTCGGAGCCGACTACGAACATGCGCAGACCAATCTTCCCGAGCATGTACAAACTGCCCTGCTGGCTTTACCCGACGACCGCCGGGCCGTTGTCGTCATGTGCGACGTTGTGGGTATGACCTACGACGAAATTGCCGCAACCCTCGACATTGCCGTCGGAACCGTTCGGAGTCGTATCCACCGAGGACGCACTCAACTTCGTACTGCCCTGGCGGCGGACTACCCAGAACGGGGAGACAAGTGAACAACGACCGTCTTTCCGCCTATCTCGATGGCGAACTCACCGACGACGAACGGCGCCAACTCGAAACAGAACTTGACGCCGATCCGCAATTTGCCGCCGAACTCGAGGCCACCGCATCTATTCGCACCATGCTGCGAGACCTCCCCATGGTCGAGCCCACACCAGGCATTTTCGACCTTCCGATTGCCCAAAATTCCAATGTGGTGAATCTTGGGGCCGCACGCAAACGCCGTCGCACGAAATGGGCAGCCACAGCGGCTGGTGTGGCCAGCATGGCTGCCGTCTGGATGCTCATCTTGGGGGTATTCTCCGGAACAAGCCTGTCTCGGGTCCTCCCAGCGGTCGACCAATATGTCGACCGCCACGCAGCGGCCCAAGAAATCGCCGATGGTTTCGAAATTATGGAACCCATGCCCAAAACCGACATGCCAGCCGATGCGGCCAACGATGGCACAATGCCGATGACCGCGGCATTCCATAAAGATGACGTCATGCATCTTCGCTACGGCGCCGGCGACCATTCGTTGTCTGTCTACTCCGAACCAGGCGAGGCCGACTGGGATGCACTGGGCGAACGCGGTGGCGAAATGGACACCATGGCCAACGAGCCAGCGTGGCACTACGTCACCACCGACGGAATCGATGTCGTAGTCATCGAACGCGACGATCACGTCATCACCATGGTTGCTGCGCCAGAGATGCACGAGGCCATGGAGACCATGGCCGCCGACCTCTAGCCCAGGCTAAACGAAGAAACCCCGCCCCTCCCGGAAGAAGGAAGGCGGGGTTACTTGTAATCTGTTGAACGGTTAGCGAGCAAGCCTCGCCGAGAAACTACGCCGGTTGCGCCAATTCTTCGAACTGGACGGCTGTCTCCTGAGCACGGGCTCGGATCAGTTTGCGCCGGCCTCGCTCGGAGTATCCGCCCCAAACACCGTGGTCGACACGGTTGCGAACCGCATATTCGAGGCAAACGTCTTGCACGACGCAGGTTCGGCAAATCTTTTGGGCTTCGATGACTCCAACGCCATCAGAAGGGAAAAACGTCTCAGGTGGAAGCTCAGCACAGTTGCCATTTGCCATCCATTCGGTATTCATTATTTCCTCCCGCAGATAGTGGTGTTGCCTAGTACGACGACCAGGCGTGCTTAGAAGTTCCCACAACACGGTGAAAATGCGCGTAAAGCGATCAAACAAGGGGATTTGCGTGCTCTACGCTGGAGAAATCGACTTCAACCCCGAACAACCACCGCTGCTCGATGCCGCAATCTACGACCAAGTCCGTAACCCCGTGCCTGCGGCCGCGCCGGAGACCGAGATCATTCGGATCGAAACGATCCCCCGCAAGCTGATGTGGCGAATCGCCACTACTACCGCGGTAGTAGCCATCGGTGGGGCACTGCTGGTTTCTTGGATGCTGGGTCGAGGTGACGTTGTCCAACAGGTGGCGCAGGCTCCCGATTTTGGCGGTCCCGATTCGGGACTCGACTTTGCGGGAGAAAGCCTCGATGTACAGGGAGTTCTCAGCCTGGTACAGCCGTCGGTTGTGACGATCGAAACGGGTCGCGAATCCGTCAATGCGGTTTTTTCAGGAACTGGAACAGGCGTAGTGATCTCCGAAGACGGACTCATCCTCACAAATGCACACGTCATCAACGGAGCGGACAACATCATCATTCGGTTCTTTGACGGAACCGAAGCTGAGGCCACACTCCTTGGCAGTTTTCCCGACGACGACATTGCCCTCGTGCAAGCACGTCGGGTTACCGGCACCACCTCCGCATTATTGGGATCTTCGGAGTCGGTTCGAGTCGGCGACCAAGTGGTGGCAATTGGAAACGCCCTCGGCTTAGGCGGTACACCGTCCGTTACTCTCGGCATCATTTCCGCCAAAGGCCGATCGATCGATGCCGGCATTGTCGATCTCATCGACCTATTGCAGACCGACGCCGCAATCAATCCCGGCAACTCGGGCGGGCCCCTTGTCAATGGGGCGGGTGAGGTGATTGGAATCAACACGGCCATTATTGAAAACGCCCAAAGTATCGGTTTCGCGATCTCCATTGACTCCGTCAAGCCGCTGATCGAACGAATTAGATCCGGTAATGGTGACATCACGCCCGACACTGCTTTCCTTGGCGTCACGACACAAGCCATCGATGCCATGTCCACCGAAGCTCGCGCCAGCGTTGGAATCGAGACCAATACGGGAGCGCTCGTCGTCGACATCGTCTCGGCCAGTGCGGCCGCCAACGCAGGCATCGCTATTGGTGACGTGATTGTGGCAATTGGTGACGAAGCAATAGACAGCCCCGAGGATGTTGCCCGCATTGTGCGAAGCCATACCCCAGACGAAGAAATTGTCGTCGGCGTCGAACGAGATGGGACTGTTCAAGAGATAGCCGTAACTTTGGGTGCTCGGGGCGGCTGACCAATCGCGCCGGTTACACTCGTGTTCTGATTTGAGGAGCTTCGATGTCTGATATCGCAACACCAGAAGAAACTGTGCCGCCCATTGGTTCGGTGAAGGTTGTCTACCTTGGCCCTGTCGCGCCCCATTGGGAGTTCCGCTCAGACTTTGGCGAAACGGCCGTCATCGAAGGGTTCCGGGCCCGAGCCCATGCCCGCCTCATGTTGCTTCCACCTCATGATCCCCAGTTTCGCCGTAACCGCGAACGAGTCAACCGCGACGCCGAACGCACCAACCTCAGCATCGACTGGGATCTTGGCTACCCAGAGGACGACGAAGGTGGGCGGCGCTAAAGCGTCCCCCCAATCCTGCGTACGTCTTGCCTCAAATACCGGCGTGCTCAGCGGCACCTCCTAAGCTGGCCCGGTGAGCAAGGGTTGGCAGACACTATCGAAACCAAAAGGTAAGAATCCTGCGGACGCTAAGCCCACCGTCACGCCCGAATTCCTCCGGCTGGCTCGTGTGCAAGCGCTCAGCGCAGCGGGTGACGCCGCCATAGCGGTCGCGTTGGCTGGAACCTTGTTCTTTTCTATCGATCCTGATGAGGCTCGCTACAAGGTCGGGTTGTATCTCGCCTTCACAGTCGCACCTTTCGCGATTGTTGGACCACTAATCGGCCCGGCGCTCGATAGGGCGAAGGGTGGCCGACGCATGATGATGATCCTCATCAACTTGGTTCGCTCAATCGCCGCCCTGTTTCTCATCGGCAATATAGACAGCTTGCTGCTCTTGCCCTTCGCTTTCATGTTGATGGTGTTCGGCAAAGCATTCGCGGTAGGTAAGGCCGCCCTCGTCCCCACAGCGGTTCGACACCAAGGCGAGTTGGTAACAATCAATTCCAAGTTGGCTTTGATCAGTGGCATCGCAGGAGTAGTGGGTGCCGCTCCCGCAGCGGTCGCCGGTTTGATCTTCGGACCCGGAGGCTCGGTGGCGCTTGCCATGATCCTGTTTGCGGGTGCCGCAGTCATGTCTACCCAACTCCCACGAACGGCTGTTGCTCCCGAACCGGCCGATTCAACCGAGAAACTCGAACTCAAATCCAGTGGCATAATCGGGGCCGCGCAAGCCATGGGATTGCTGCGCGGCGTCGTTGGCTATATGACGTTTCTGCTTGCCTTTGCCTTCAGCGGCGGCGAGCGCGCTCTAGACCATGGAGCGGCGTTTGGCCGGTCGCTCCGCGATGCATTTGGCCTTGATCTCGAAAGCCTCGGTGGCACACCAGCCTGGAAACTGGGTGTTGTGGTCGGAGGAAGTGTGCTCGGCTCGCTGCTTGGGTCAGTTGTGGCTCCGCGCATGCGTAAGCGCGTTGCCGAGGAACGCATGCTGGCTGGAGTGCTAGTCCTACTGGCTGCCATTGGGGTGCTCTGTGCGTGGGTTGGTGGCCTTTCCGCCGCGACGCTATTGGCCATGACCGTTGGGTTCGCCGCCGGTTCAGGAAAACTTGCCTTCGATTCCATCGTGCAACGCGATGCCCCCGATGCCAACTACGGCCGATCATTCGCTCGCTTCGAAACCCGTTTTCAAATCTGTTGGGTTCTCGGAGCTTTACTGCCGGTTGTGTTGCCAACGCCGCTCTGGGTTGGCTTCTTGGTCGTGGCATGTGTCGCCGGTTTCGCGGCGTTTACCTATGCGATCTTGGGGCAATGGCCTACCCGCAGACCGGCTCCTACGAAACCCAAACCGACCGGTGACGACGACATCGTGTTGGTCGAGGAAGATCTACGGGCTTCGTACCCCAAGATGAATCTCCGCAGCCCGATTCGCAATCCCACCGGCTGGGAAACAGCGGTCCCCGAACCACAGGATTTGACCGAGTCTGTGCCTCCCATGAGCGACGAGGCAACGTCGGTGCAACCGCAACCCGACGACCTCACCATCGTGGATCGAATTGTTCCGTCCGATACCGACTAGCTATCTTCGTCGAGCGGTAGGTCGATGCGGGCCAACCAGAGACCAGGTGCATCGACCTCGTTGACCGTGGGAAGATTCTCAGAGCTAGCAAAGATTCGTTGCAAGCCCTGGTCACCGGCTCGTTCAATGATGCCCTCGACAAAGGCAGCGCCTCGGTCATACTGCGCCTGATCGAGTTCGAGTCCTAGCAGTTTTTCAACAAATCGGTCTGACTGACTCGTAGTAACTCTCTGCCGATGAATCGCCTCAGTGATCTGGGCATGACTACCGATGAGGTCCGACGCGATGCGATCGACCAGATGGTCGGCATATCCAACAACGACTGACGTCAAGGCAGCAAGTTCCGGCTGCAGGGCCACTTGGGCGGGGGATTGCAATGCCTGGAGCATGGTGTGGGGATCACCCAAACTTGATTGGAGTTCGGCCAACCCGGCCGGGTTTGACAAATCGAGCGAACCAAACTGCTCACCCAGCATCGTGGGGTCTGCCTCGAAAGCGGCGACATAGCGGTGCAACAGACTGTTGATGCGTTCGCGAATATGCGGTACCGAGAATATTGCGTGGTGAGCGACTTCGTGAATACAGGTCCACATGCGGGTGTCGTCGAGATCGAGACTCCAGTCTTCGGCGATGGAATCGATCGTTGGCAACGACAACAAGATGGCCGATTCCTCAGGTCGAGGAATCGGGAGAGCGTAACCGCCCAATGCGCCCTGGGCCAGGTGGCCAACCATCGAGCCAGCAGTAAATCCAAGCATCATGGGACCGAGCATGCCCATGAGGGCGCCCATCATCGGGGCCATGGGGTCGTTGGGATCGGGTTCCCCTAGTGGGGCTTTGCTAAGGGAGTCGGCGAGGCCTTGCAGGAGGGGTTGATAGTCGCGAATTGTGCGGGTGGCCCACCCACCACGGTTGGTCGCCTCGGTGGTCAGCCCGGTGTGTCCACCGATGCTCAGCCCGGTGACGTCAGCAACACGTAATTCGGCCACTCGAACAAGTTGCTCGACAGCAACACGTTGCACCGGGTCGACATTGTCTTCGGTCTGTCCCTCGTTGGCCAACTGAACGGCCAGTTGGCGCGCAGTTTCCCACGGGCCGGCAGTGCTTCCGCCGCCGAACATCTTGGCAATGTCGCCAAAGAAGGGAAGATCACCAAATGGGTTAGGGGGTGGATTCTCGTCGCTCACAATGTCATCGTAGGGCCATGACACGTGTTCCCGAGCCGCGGGCCTCTCTCCGATGAGCATCATCGTGGAGACTGGTGCCGCTGGCCGCTTGGGGCATCGGGTCATTTCTCGACTGCTACAAGCCGCCGAGACACCTTCGTCTACCTCGTCTGAGAGAGAGAAATCCGAAGCCACGCGGAGCGTAAGTGACATTGTGGCGTTAGATCAGCGCGGTGGTCGAGGTATCGAC
>CAXMUI010000050.1:0-1519 GCA_964196475.1 uncultured Acidimicrobiia bacterium | reverse complement strand
CCATCGAACTCATCGGAACCACCGCAGAGTTGCAGTTCCGACCCGTGTGTGCTGTCGTGCCGATCACAAGTGCCGGGATTCCACCCGAATCCACCGATGTAGTTGTTCCCCCCGTCTCCACCGACAACGCCGACTGTGTGGGTGACCTAGCGGCACTCTCCGCCCAGCCCACCACTCGCACCGAAGACATCGATCGCGACCAGCCAGTGCTTCTCGAACAACGTGACAGTTCTGGAGAGGTCGTCACTCGCTACTATCTGGGCCCAGTTCCGAGGACGACTGTTGCGGGCGAAACGGCCTACCTGTTGGGTTCGGCTGTTGAAACGGCTGACGCCTTCAACTCCAATTTCGAGTGGACAATCAATCTCACCATGCACGCGGGCGACGGGGGCATTGGCTTGTTCAATGACATGTCCAGCCAGTGCTTTTCCGGCACTACGGTTTGCCCGTTTACGGGTATCGATTCGGGCAATTCGCCACGCGGTCGTATGGCTATTGTGCTCGACGGCAACGTGGAGTCCAGCCCGACTATCGGTGTCCCAGCCTTCGAACGCAGTGGCATTCAGATCTCAGGCGCCTTCACTCAGGCCGAGGCCGAGGACACAGCATTAGTGCTTCGTTACGGGTCACTTCCTATCCAGCTTGATCAGCAGCGTGTGCGCACAGTGTCGTCCAGCCTGGGTAGCGATTCGCTTCGGGCCGGAATCATTTCTGGCATCATCGGCCTGACTCTGGTAGCTGCCTACATGATTTGGTACTACCGCATGCTTGGCGTCGCCGCTTTGCTCAGTTTGTTTGTTTCTGGTGCCATGTTGTGGATACTGGTTTCGTTCTTCAGCGAGACGGGGTTCTTCTTCAGCGGAGTCACTCTCACAATCGCGGGTGTGGTCGGCCTCATTGTCTCAATGGGTGTATCGCTCGATTCCAACGTGGTCTACTTCGAGCACATCAAAGAGGACATCGTCAACGGACGCACCCTCATGTCGGCCGTCGACCGGTCGTTCCCAGTGGCGTACCGCACCATCTTCTGGGCCAACCTGGCTTCGTTGATCGGCGCATTCATCTTGTACGTGCTGACCGTCAGTTCGGTTCGTGAGTTTGCGTTCATGCTGGGCCTCGCATCGATTCTCGACTTAGTGGCCACCTATTTCTTCTTGCGACCACTGGCCAAGATCTTGTCCCGATCCAGCAAGGCGGAACGTAACCCTCGTTGGATGGGCTTACCTAAGGGCAAGGGAGAGGCCACGACATGAGCGACGTACTAAGCAAAGACCCGATCAGCCCGCAAGGCTCGTGGTTCCACCGGGCGTACAACAACGAACTCGACATCAATTTTCACAAATGGTGGAAACGTGGCGCCATGGTCTCGCTGGCTTTGGTGCTTATCTTTGGCGCATCACTGCTGGTACGTGGACTTAACCTCGGCATCGAATTTGAAGGTGGCTTGGTTTGGGAAGTCGAAGCGGACCTAGGAGCTGGTGAAGTACGTGACGCCATGGCCGACATTGGCTTCGGTGAC
>CAXMUI010000049.1:0-2419 GCA_964196475.1 uncultured Acidimicrobiia bacterium | reverse complement strand
AGTTCGAACCGGACCGGTGCCCAATGATTTCCGGCCTCTTCGGCGTGATCTTTATCTCGTTGGCTAACCGGTACGCCAAATCGGAGCACCTCGACGGGTTGACCCATGCGTTGGTGGTAGGCCTGAAGACCGAGACATATCGCGGCCAAGAACGCGTCATTGAGTTTGCCATCAGCCTTTTTGGCCGCAGCCTTTAGTTCCGAGAGCGACAGGGAGATGGTGTCGAGTCGGACGCTAAGTGATCGTTCGGTCATGACCGGACTCAATGCACTGTCTGCCGGCTTAAGTAGCCGTGTAGCCGACATTGTGGTCTGGATGAAGGACTTGCCTGACCCAACCGGGTGCAGGGCGTTGTTCCGCAGAAAATGACGGCCTCGAGAGATGGCCTGGCGCTGGGTATTGAATTCGTGCGCAATGGCGTCGACGGTTCGCTCGGCTTGATCGAGCGGGACCTCGGTAGGGGCCTCGGGCATAGGGCCCCTATCGATTTCGCCGGGTTCGAAATCAAAGAGTTCCATTTGCATCCGCATGGCGCCGAGGCCATCGGCTACGGCGTGGTGTACCTTCAAGATCACGGCACTGGTGTTGTCGGCGAGACCTTCGACGACGACGGCTTCCCAGAGGGGCCGCTCGCGGTCAAAGGCATGCATGATGAGTGGCTCGGCGAGAGAAAGTACGTCGGCAAACTCGCGATTACCAGCAACGCCGACCCACCGGAGATGGTAATTGAGGTCAAATTTGGTGTCGTACTCCCAGCGCGGTGTTGCAATAGAAAGGGGGTTGCCTTTCACGACTTGGCGTAGCCGAGGAAGGATCCGGCTCATACGGTCGACGCGTTGGCGAACGAGGCCTCGATCGAGTGGTCCAGCGAAGGTGGCCACAGAGGTCATGGTTGATCGGAGATGGGGGTTGCGTTCGACGATCCACATGAGCGCGTCGATTTCGCTCATCCGGTCGGTGTGCCCGGCAGTTGGAGTGTCATTCATGGCTATCAGAGTAGTCCTGGAGCGGGCCGTCGTCACAGTGGCAACTGTCCCGTCTTTTGTTGAATGCTCATGCGTACTACCTTCTGCACTGTGACCACTGCTACTGAGCTCTCCTTTGTCGCCCGATTTGCTGAACTTGCCCAGGATGGCAACGACGGTCCCGCGCTGACGATGGTTGATCACACGATGAGTTTTTCTGATCTTGACGGTCGCTCTACCGATCTCGCTCATCACTTCTTGAGTCTTGACGTGGGTGTCGGAGATTTTGTGACTGTGGCCGAGCCCAACTCCTTCGCCTTTGTTGTGGCATGCATGGCATGTTGGAAGATTGGTGCCACGCCGCAACCGGTGTCTTCTCGCCTTCCGCGCCGTGAATTGGAAGCCATAGTTGACCTAGCCGACTCCAAGGTCGTGGTCGGCGTCGACCTGGCAGGCCGACAGTCACTGCCCCTAGGTTTTGTCGCCCCGCCCGCAGGCGATGCTCCGGCTCTGCCCGACATAGTGAGTGCCACGTGGAAGGCGCCGACGTCGGGTGGTTCGACCGGTCGACCAAAACTGATTGTCTCGGGCGATCCGTCGATTTACACGGCAGAGTTTCAGGGCAGATCGACCATGATTGGCGCGACGGGCGACAACGTGGTGGTTATCCCCGGACCGCTGTATCACAATGGCCCTTTTATCTGGATGTTCGCGAGTCTTTTGGCCGGAAGTCACGTCGTTCTTTTGCCTCGTTTTGATGCGGAAACCACGTTGGCAGCGATTGCCGACAACCGCGCTGAGGCTGTTTATTTGGTGCCAACGATGATGCAACGCATTTGGAAGTTGCCCGAGGTCGATCGTCTTTCCTACGACATGTCGTCACTCAAAGTGGCGTTTCACCTTGGTGAGCCTTGCGCCAAATGGCTGAAGGAAGCATGGATTGAGTGGATTGGGCCGGAACGGATTTGGGAACTTTACGCCGGGACCGAAGGCCAGGGACTTACGGTATTGAACGGTGTCGAATGGTTGGAAAATCCCGGTTCGGTTGGCAAGCCGGTTGGCAGCGAGATGAAGATTTGTGATGAGAGCGGCGACGAGGTTCCCACCGGCGAGGTCGGTGATGTTTGGATGCGTCTGTTGGGTCGAAAGACTGCGCCCTACACGTATTTGGGAGCAGAGACGGTCTCGGTGGATGGCTGGGAGACCCTTGGTGACATTGGTTGGATGAACGACGCTGGCTACGTATTTCTTGCCGACCGACGTAAGGACATGATTTTGGTCGGTGGCGCCAATATCTACCCGGCCGAGGTTGAGGCGGCCCTAAACGAACACGAAGGCGTTTCCTCGGCTGCGGTCATTGGTTTACCCGATGACGAGATGGGCAACCGTATTCACGCCATCATCGAAGCCGATGCGGATATCGACCTTGGCGAACTGACAGTGTTCTTGGGTGA
>CAXMUI010000048.1:0-7582 GCA_964196475.1 uncultured Acidimicrobiia bacterium | reverse complement strand
CGACGCGTCAGTACCCAAAACGGCCTCCGCACCATCACTCAACCCATCACCATCACTATCAACACTGAACGGATCAACCGGCGTCTCAGGAACCGGAACAGGATCCGGAGCAGGATCCGGAACAGGAGCAGGAGCCGGAGCCGGAGCCGGGGCGCTGGTCGGATCGGTCCCGTCGATCACTTCTTGGCGGTCACTGATCCCATCACCGTCGCTATCACGGCTACGCGGATCAGTACCCAAACGGCCCTCAACATCATCGCTCAGCCCATCACCATCAGAATCGGTATCGCGACTACTACCAAAAGGATTGAAGCTCCGAGTCGGATCAGAATCCGCCCCGTCTCTGATCCCATCACCATCACTGTCACGATCCAAAGGATCAGTACCCCGACTGATCTCCTCACGATCACGGAGCCCATCACCATCACTATCAGCCCGCGACGCGTCAGTACCCAAAACGGCCTCCGCACCATCACTCAACCCATCACCATCACTATCAACACTGAACGGATCAACCTCAGACACCGGAACCTCCCCTGGAGCGTCGATCGAATAGTGCCATTGCCTGTGTCTCCTCTATCGGTGATGCTGACGCCAAGAAGCGCACCGGTGCCCAACGTCGAAGAGCCCCCACGCCTGACCCGTCGGAGCGGGATTGGCTGCGGCCCAACAGTAGCTTGGATGGGAACACAGCATGAAGGCTCGACACACCACCGTCGCGTTCCTCATCGCTGCGGGTGCCCCTGTGTGGCCCAGCCGGAACGATCGGACTTTACGCAGTTCGGCAAACTGGCCCTGACCTGGGGATTTATCGGTGGGCGAGGGGGACTTGAATCCTCACCTCTGCCGCGTGAAGAAAAGACTCATTACACGCGTTCCGATCGGGCGGGAGCCGGTAGCCAGCGAATGCCGACCGCTCAAACGGAGCGGGCACACCGCGCGATGAGGGTCAAGCATCTCGACACCCTCGCGGCGAATCACACGACCGAGGGGCAGGTGCCGTGAATGGGGTAGGGCGACGACCAATCAGGCAGCGGATTGACCGTCACCGGTGGTGAGCCCTTGTAGCGATACAGGAACGTTACCAACTCGCCCCGGGTCACGGCCCGATCCGGCGAGAACGTGGTTGACGAAGTGCCCGTTGTGATGCCGTTACTAAACATCCAGCCGACAGCGGAGACCTGCCATGTCTTGACGACATCGCCGAATGCCGATGCCCCGGAGGCTGGGCTGCCAGCAAGACGATAGATCATGGCAGCAACTTCGCCGCGTGTAATCGTTCGATTCGGAGAATAGGTTGTGGCAGACGTGCCGGTCGTTATGCCCTTTGCCTTCAGCCACGACACGGGCGCCTGCTGCCATGCTGCTGTCACATCGTTGAATCCATGGGCCGGTGAACCGGTGGGGCTACTTTCCATGCGATATAGCATCGCCGCCATTTCACCTCGCGATGCCGCATCGCCGGGTGCAAAACACTCCGCCGATTTTCCGAAGACGATATTGTTGTCGACCGCCCACTGCACCGGCGCCGTGTAAAACGCTCCTGCCGGCACATCGCCAAAGCCAGCTACTGCCGAAGCCGTTCCGGTCGGAAACACCGTCGCCGCTACGGTAAGCGCCGCAACAAAGATCACTCGAAGGGTCCGCACGGCTCATCTCCTCGTTGGTCGCTTACAACGTACACCCTGGTGCCGATCGCGCATAGCTCAGACACGCGCAACCTCGCCGGTGTCGATCTGTGGCCTTGCCAGTCGCGTTCGCCATGCCAACTATTCCTTCGAATACTCGCCGTACTCCCCGTAGGCGTAGCGATATTTGTAGCCTGAGTTCTTGCGAGTGTCGACGGCGTTCAGGACCGTACCGATCATCGGCGCATCGATCTGGGCAAGATGTTCCGCGGCATCAGTTACTTGTCTCACATCAGTTGAGCTTGCCGCCGCCACGAGAATGACACCATCGACGTGAGCCGACACCACCAGTGGGTCTGGTACGACCAAAACTGGAGGTGAATCGACGATCACCACATCGAACCGTTCGCGGAGCCAGGAGAACAAGTTTCCGGTGCGCTCTCTCCCCAGGATCTCCGAGGGATTGGGCGGGATAGGGCCGGATGTAATTACGCTGAGCCCTGGAACTTCGAGCACCGGCTGTAGCGGCTCACTTTCAGTCATCTTGCCCACGACGGTGGTAAACCCACTTTCGTTTGGCAGATCAAATACCTCGTGGATTCTTGGCTTGCGCAAGTCGCAGTCGACCAGCGCCACGGTCTGACCTGAGAGCGCATATACGACGGCGAGATTGGCTGCCGTGCTGGTCTTGCCGTCGCCGGGCGTCGGGCTGGTCACTTGTATGACTCTGAGTTCGCCCTCGATCCCAAGGAATTGCAGCGATGTTCGTAAACCTCTGTATGACTCCCCGATTGCGCGTAACCGGGGGTTGAGGACCATTGCCTTGTTTGGGTCATCCTTGCGCCCCAATTTTGCTTTCGGAATCACGGCCAGTACCGGCAGTCCGGAGGCCTTCGACAACGCCTCTGGCTCGCGAGTCGAGTTGTCGCGATATTCGGCTAGCAGAGCCAATCCGATGCCGACCAATCCCGAGACCACCAGTGCCAGAGCACCATCACGCAGCGGCTTGGGTGAGTATGGATCGGTGGGGGTCTGGGCGGCGTCGATAACACTTGCGCCCGTCGAACTGGCCAAGCTTGCGGACGCGGTGAGGGATTCCAGGTCACGTTGATATTGGTCCTGTTGGGCAAGAAGCACCGTGTCGGTGGATCCGTCGGCGGTGCTCAGTTGTTGTGTCACCTCATCAAGTCGCGAACGAAGCACGGCGGAACGGGCGTCCAATTCCTCGACGAAAGCCTTGCGACGCACACCTACATAAGTTTCTACGTAGGCGTTTGCCGCGTTGGCAGCGCCGTTGGCATCCCTGCTGGTGGCGGTAAAGACAAGAACATCAACGTCACTGGCTGCAGCCAATTTCACGCTCAGTTCGGGTTCTTCACCGATCTCCTCGCGAACGAGATCCTGCAGGGTCGAGCCTTTCGCTCGTTGGAGTTCGTTGTTGATCAGCCTTCCCGACACAACATTTTCAAGCTGGTCGATCGAAGATGCCGAGGCAGGGTCTTGCACCAAGACGACTCCGCTGGCGCGGTAACGATCGTTCTGGGTGACCGAGAAGGAGACAGCCGCCCCGGTGATCACCAACACAGAGATGATTATCCACCATTTGCGTCTGCGCAGAATTGCGGCGTAGTCGCGCAAGCTCAGTTCGTCATCTTCCATTTCTGGTCCGAGCTCAGTAGACGCCAGAGGTCACCCGCTTCGAGCCGCCACCATAGCGACCATCGCGGGGCCAGCCACGACTGGAGGAGCATGAGCTCGGGGCCTGCTCGGGCCGGATCGGCCAATGCCCGCTCGAGTGCTCCGAGTCAACTCCAGGTAGCTTCGCATCCGATGTCACGCTTGGTTATACGAGTCTCCCCCCGACAGACGCGAGTTGTTCTGGCATCGGGTCTCATAACCGGCGCCGCCATTTTCGCTGCTGGCCCGCGGCCCACCGGCACCCTGTTGATCGACGCATTTCTGGTCACACTCGCCGCAACATTCATCGTCTGGTGCGGTGCCACTGCACCTTGGTGGAGTCTCATGGTTCTCTCGGGCGCCTCCTCCTTGCTGGTGATTCCGCACTTGACAGTGGCTGCGGGAGTGGCTGTCTTCTTGGTCGCCATATGGGTTGGCACAAGGCAAGAGCCACAGATCATCGAGCGGGCGATCGTGGTCGGCGCATCGCTTGTCATAATTGCGATGGCTGGATCGGTCGCATTTTTCGGTTTCACTTCACTCACCGGTGTAGCCCTGAGCGCGTTCGTTGCCGTGCCCGGGATACTGCGACGACCCAACTCCGAGCGTCGTATTGCGGCGTGGATGGCGGCCGGATCGGTCGCCTACTGTCTGATCGCGGTCACATTCATGGCCCTTACGGTCCTGTCGGTTCGTGGCGATCTTCGTGGGGGCAACCAAGCCGCACGCGAAGGTCTCGATCTGCTGACACAGGGCGAGTTTGATAGCGCCCAGTCGTCATTTGCCGAGGCGGCAAGACAATTTGGTAAGGCGGACGACGGCCTGGCCAAACCATGGGCGCAATTCGCTCGTCTAGTTCCGATTGCCAACCAATATCGCCGTGCTGCCGACGAACTGGCTGGTGCTGCCGCCACTGCCACCCGTGTCACCGATGTCGAACTTCGCAAGATAGACATCGACGACTTTCGGTTGGTGGAAGGACGGATCGACCTCGATGCCGTGAGAGCACTGCACGAACCGATGCAAAATCTCCAGCGCGCCATGGCGATATTGGATTATTCGATCGGCAAATCGCGCAGTCCGTGGCTTGTGAGCCAACTACAGGTTCGCCTGGACGAGCTGAGCATCGATATCCGTAGGGAGATCGACCACGGAACCAAAGCGTTGAAGGCAATCGAGTTAGCCCCCGCGATGCTCGGAGCCGACGGCGAGCGTGTCTATTTCGTCATGTTCACAACACCAGCCGAGGCCCGCGGTCAGGGTGGTTTCATGGGCAACTACGCGGAGTTGACGGTCGATGATGGTCATATTCGGATGACGGCGTTTGGCCGTCACACCGATCTGTCCGACCAAGCAGCTGACGACATCGTGATCAGCGGCCCGCAAGACTGGTTGGAGAGTTACGGAAAGTTCGGCTTCCAAGTCGGACCTGACAAGACCTTCGACCCGAGGGCGTGGGCCAACATCACCATCTCGCCGGACTTTCCCTCGACCGCCCAGGTGGTAGCTGAGCTGTATCCGCAAAGTGGAGGCCGCAGAGTCGATGGAGTGATCAATCTTGATGTGTTCGCCTTGGAGACGCTGATCCGCTTCGTGGGCCCGCTCGCGGTAGTCGGGGCGCCCGAACCATTGACCGGTTCCAACACTGCCGACTTCCTGCTTCGTGGGCAGTATCTCGTCGAGGGCCAGTCAGAGCGCGTCAATATGCTGCAAGAAGTGGCTGAGATGAGCATGACAGCTCTGCTCAGCAAGAGCCCTCCGGACCCGATCGACTTGGGCCGGGAGTTCTCACCGCTTGTTTCACAAAGACGGGCGATGATGTGGGCACGCGATCCCGGCGAGCAGGAGATGTTGGCGCTGGTTGGGCTTGATGCATCGTTGCCGACCAATCTCAACGGAGCAGACGCTCTGGCGGTAACGGTAAATAACGCCAGTGCCAACAAGATCGACGCATACCTGGAGCGACAGTTCCGTTACCGCGTGGAGGTAGATCCTGCGGGCGACATTCATGCTTCGCTCACGTTGAGTTTCAGCAACACCGCCCCCGCCTCGGGCCTGCCCGACTACGTGATATCAAATGCGCTCGGTGTTCCGAAGGGTACGAGCAGACTCTTGGTGACGATATTCACTCCGTATGATCTGGTGACTGGCTCGATTGACGGCCGTGATCAAGGATACGAACCCGGGACTGAGGCAGGTTTACGCACGTACTCACAATTCATCGATATTCCAGCGGGATCAACCGTCACGGTCACCTACCAACTGACAGGTCGCCTTGGTGACGGGCCGTATCATCTGACACTGCTGCCTCAGCCGTTGGCGAACCCAGAAACCTGGTCACTAGAGCTACCAAACGCTTCGCAAGTCGACTAGCAACTGCTAGCAACCGGTGCCGGCACCTAGCGAGATTGCCGGACTCGCAACACGGCGAGCGGAGTTCTGAAGGCGATCTTGATATTGATCTTCCGTTGACCTGCCACAGGCCGGTAATTCCTGGGCGGCTGGAATGATACAAATCTTGGTCCCGGGCACCCCAAGAGCCAGGCCTCGATCGACTCGCTCTACACAACAGCGTGTTGGGGTCGCCGAGTTTTCGCCACGACCACCAGAGCTATCCCAATGATCATGGCCCCAGCAGCCAGATATAGAGGGTAATTGATCGAGGTGCCCGTAAACGCCAGCGGGCTGTCACTTGTAGCCGAGACACCGAGGACGAAGTTAAGCACAAATCCGCTCGACTCGAGGTCGGCGGTGCCGCTGTAGCTTCCGGCCGCGTTCGGAACTGTGAGATTGGTTGCTGCTTCTCCGTTATCGTCGCAAACGACGACGGTCGAAACATTTCCCTGCAGATCAAATGTGACATTCTCCCCCGGCTCACAGCCGCGGACGGTCACAGTGGTGCTCGACCCCGCTGCGGGCGAGGCATCAACTTCAACAAGTGGCGCACCCGGCGGATAGGTGGTGGCGGCGCCCATCGTCAGAAGTGCTGTCATCGGCAGAGCCAGAACCGCCATAAATCTTTTCATACCATCCACTCCTCAACCCATCGGGTAGACGCGCACATGAAGGCCAAAGCTAGCAGGGGACGATGGAATTGAATGAGTGCGCTGGATGCTGGGCAACGCAGATGGGGGTCACTGCCCTGAGGCGCGGATCACTACCAGGAAGGTCCGGAGGATGATCTTTATGTCAGTGGTGTAGGTCAGGTCCTGAACATATTGCGCGTCGAGGTGGACGTTCTCGTGGACGTAGCCAGGCCGGTTGGTGGAGACCTGCCAGGGGCCAGTCATCCCCGGCCTGACCTCGTGACGCGGATGGTCAAGGATGCCGTGCTGCTCGGCGATGGCTCTGAACTCCGGTCTCGGCCCCACGAGGCTCATGTCACCCCGGATGACGTTCCAGAGCTGGGGCAGCTCATCGATGGAGAGCTTGCGGAGTACGCGCCCTAATCGGGTGTGGCGGGGGTCATCAAGGCTCTGGCCCAGCGCAACGAGGACGGAGATGTGCACCACGACGAAAAGCGGGGTGAGCACGACCGGCAGGGTGACGGCACAGAGGAGGTCGAGAGCGCGTTTGAGGTATCGCTTGTAAGTCGTCCGGTCGCGCTCGATGACGCTGATGCCCGGAATGTTGTCGAGGCAAATCTCTACCACCGGAGCAGGCCGTGATCGCACTCCTGGGTGGTCAGCCGCCCGACTCGATCGAACTCGGTCAAGCGTTTGCGCCGCTGGTGCGTGAACGGCGAGTAATGATGTGGGCCCGTGACCCCGAGGAACAGGCGTTCCTGTCAGAGGCGAAGATCTCGGCCGAATTGTTACCCGACCTGAACGGCGCCGATGGCTTGGCGATCATCGTGAACAATGCCGGCGCCAACAAGATCGACACGTTCTTGGAGCGGCAATTTCGATATCAGGTCAGTGTTGACGATGCAGGATCTCTTAGCGCCACACTCACTCTCACGTTCATCAATCATGCGCCATCGATGGGGCTTCCGGCCTACGTGATCTCAAATGGTTTCGGCGAAGACGACGGCTCCAGCCGTCTGCGCCTCACGGTATTTACACCATCCGTCCTCGATTCATCATCGATCGACGACGAGCTAGTCCGTATGCAGACCGGTGTCGAACACGGATTCCTCGCCTACTCAACCGAACTCACTATTCAATCGGAAGACCGCGCCACGGTGCGACTCAACTTCTCAACGCCACAGGTCGACAGCCCATACCATCTGGGCCACGATCAGCAGCCACTCGTGATTCCCGAATCGTGGATACTCG
>CAXMUI010000047.1:0-2039 GCA_964196475.1 uncultured Acidimicrobiia bacterium | reverse complement strand
CGCCGAATGAGGCTTAAGATCGACGGCCCGGTCACCGAGAAATGGGCGCTCGGGTACCTCATGGACACCATCTATCTACGGGACCTCTGGATGCACCGCATCGACACGACCCAGGTCACCGACCACGACCTGGTGCTCACCGCCGATCACGACGGCCGCATCGTCGCCGATGTCGTCGCCGAGTGGGCGCGGCGGCACGGCAAGCCCTTCGACCTCATTCTCACCGGTCCAGCGGGAGGCACGTTCACCGGTGTGGGTGTCGCCCCCGAGGCCATCGAACTCGACGCCGTCGCCTTCTGTCTTCAACTAGCCGGCCGCTCAGAGGGCGAAGGACTGATGAGTACCATCGTTCCCTTCTAACCACCAGAAAACGCAACGCGGACCATCACCAATGAGATAGCGAAGGCCACGACCCGGTGCCCGGAAGTGGACTCGTTTGGGCCTTGTAGTAGCCCGGTCTCCAAGATGTGAGCGCTGGATCGCCGGTGTTGTGATCACGACGTGACCACGGGCGAATTCGGCATCACGAGTCATCGGCCAAAAGCAGAAATCCCCCGCCTAAGGCGAGGGATTTGGGCTGCGCGCTCGGAGGGACTCGAACCCCCAACCTTCTGATCCGTAGTCAGATGCTCTATCCAATTGAGCTACGAGCGCTAGTTGCGAATAATTACTCTACTTTGCCAGCGGGTGGCGCGAAACCTAGTTGGTCCGCAACTCAGGAATACGGGTCGGGCTATGCACCAGAAATAGGTCCAGCCGATGTATTTTTAGCTAGATTATCTACAGCGGGCTAGGCGATGAAGCGGCCACAGACGGGCCAGTGCTGCCAGCCACCCCAAGCGATGGTGTGGCGTAGGGCGTATGCCATCTGATCCTGTACCGCTGGGGAAGCCAGATCGGGGCGAGTGCCAACCCAAGTGGGGTCGATGATGTCAGCGACGGCGTTCCATGTACCGATGGTGAACTGGTAGGCGCCGTAGAAACTGTTGCCGGTGTTGATGGCGTAGTTGCCGCCTGACTCACAGTTGCGCAGTGCGGCCCAACCGTCGGTTTGAACCGCTGCGGGTTCGGGGGCAACGAGGTCAACTTCAGGCTCGTTGTAGGTGACAAGTCCTTCGATGACGTGTTCTGCGCCGTGGTCAGAATCGAGGAGAGGCTTGCTTTCCTCGACAGGTACATCCGTGGGTTCAACGACCGGAGCGGTTTCAACAACAGGAGTGGGTGTGGCTACCGGTGCGGGGGTTGGGACTGGGGTCGGTTCGCGCCACAGTTTGTTGCCGAAAGCCTCGACCCACTCATGGGGGTTGGTGTCGGTGTAGGCAGCCAAGATGAGTTCGCCGGGGTTGGTGAGTTCTATCCGGGGGAGCTCTTCGAGCACGGCTTCGGTGGCGACGGCATTGCCGCCGGCGGGAACCGTATGGATCAATTCGACTGGTTCGATTGTGGCGGTTGAAACTCCTGCGTCGGCTGAGCCGGACAAGCCATTGATGAGGCCGGCAAAAGCGCCGAGGACGAGGAGTCCTGCGATCACGAGACTTAGGACGTACGCGTAGATTTTCTTCTGGATTTCCATGAGGTGAAACCTCCTTCCATCCCGGACGTGAAGGGATGGATTTGGTGGGGGGAGGTTACAAGTTACGAAATATCTGTCATAATTGAAACATAAATGTAATATTAGGTGGTGTGTCTCTGGGCACACCAAAACCCAGGACTTCACGGGGTCGTCCGCCCTCCACCCGCGAGCAATCCCGTGAATGTAAAGGACCCGGTGCCTCGTGCACCGGGTCCTTTGTTTCAAAAATCAAGGCGCACGCGGTGGTCTCTAGGAGGAGGCTTCGCCTGATTGCACAAGTTTGGCAAGCGCAAGTTCTACTTCTTGGGCCAAGATGACGCTCGAGGTTTCGCGGGCGATGGGTCGCAGGGCGCCAAGGGCGGTTGCGAGTTCGTCCGGGGTTGCGTTGCCAGCAAACCCGGCTCCGGCGCGTTCGACGAGGAGTTTCACCGTGTCGCCGACGACCCTTGAGAGTCGACGACGTAGG
>CAXMUI010000046.1:0-7928 GCA_964196475.1 uncultured Acidimicrobiia bacterium | reverse complement strand
GTCTGCACTCGATATAACAGAGTGTAATGGCTTTTGTTCCCTAGCGTCCCAAGGGGTTCGCAAACGGCTGCGATCCGGTGCTTCGGCAAGGGGTTGGAACCGCAATGCGGTACAGCTCCCGGGTTAGATGAACGTGCTGGTTAAGGCGCCAGAAATATTGTGTTGTGAGAGGCGCACAATCGTGCAACCCCTAAGGTCAAGTTGATGGCTGCCCCGCTTATTACGCCCGAATACATCATGGAACTCTTGCGAGGTGTCATCGACCCCGAGCTCGGTTCCAACATTGTTGAACTCGGCATGGCCAAAGAAGCCACGATTGACGACGACGGCAAGGTCACCGTCACTATCGCACTCACCACCATGGGTTGCCCCTTGCGGGGACAGATCATGAAGGACATCAAGGCCCGAGTTACTCACCTGCCTGGCGTCACCTCTGTCAAGATCGATTGGACCGAACTCAATCAGGCCGAAAAAGCCGCTGCTATGGCCGTCGCTCGAAAAAATGTCAGTGAGGACGCTCCCGACACCGAAATCTCCGCTACCACCAAAGTGATCATGTTGGCCTCCGGCAAGGGCGGTGTGGGCAAGTCAACCGTCACCGTCAATCTTGCCGCTGGTCTTGCCAACGAAGGCTTCACCGTGGGTGTTCTCGACGCCGATATCTGGGGCCATTCGATTCCTCGAATGTTAGGTGTCGACGGCCGCATCGAAGGATCCACTGCTGGCGGCGAAAAGAAAATGCTTCCCAACGTTAAGCACATTGGCACCGGCACCCTCAAGGTCATCTCAATGGGGTTCTTGGTCGACGAGGAAGAAACCGCTCTCATGTGGCGCGGTCTGATTCTCAACCGGGCTGTGCAACATTTTCTCGAGGACGTTTCCTGGGGCGAACTCGACTACCTGCTGATCGACATGCCGCCCGGTACCGGCGATGTACAAATGGGCCTAGCTAAGCTTTTGCCTCGCAGCGAAATGATCATCATTACTACGCCATCTCGCAGCGCCCAAAAAGTAGCAACACGGGCAGCCGACATGGGTCGCAAAAACTACCTTCGAATCGTTGGCGTCATCGAAAATATGACCTCATTCGTTGCCCCAGACGGCACCGAACACCGCATCTTTGGCACAGGCGGTGGCGACGAGTTGGCAGCCGATGTCGGTGTGCCTCTCCTGGGTCGCATCCCAATCGAAGCCACTGTGGCCGACGGAGGCGACAACGGCGATCCCGTCGTTTTGCGCGACGGTCCAGCAGCCGAGGCCTTCCGCGACATCGTGCGCACCATCGTCGACGAAGCTGTTCCCCCTGCTGAGATGGCTGGCTGCAGCGCTCGACTCGACGGTCCGTTCGAAGTAAATGTCTCGGTCGATCTACCAGGAATGATCTAACCACCTCCCCCAAAACCTCGTTCTCGGAGTAGGCGAGCTGCGTTGCGCAGCTCGCCTACTCCGAGAACGAAAAAAGATTGTTAGAACAGTCGGTTAAGCGAAGGACCAGACGCCCGCACGGGACTTCTTGACGGAACCTTCGGACTTAAGTTTTCCGAGATGGGAATCGACCATCGCAGAAGCGAGTTCTAATCGAACACCACGAGGTTCTTCGTACACCAATTCGGTGATCGACTCCGCGGTTGCCTTATCAAGCGAACCAACCGCCGCGAGAATGGATGTCTCACGGGCTATCCGGTGCGCAACGTAATCGGCAAGTTCAATCTTGGGCTCCTCGAGCACGTAACCATGTCCCGGAGCAACCCGCTTGAGTCGCAGCTTTTGCATACGTTCGATCGAGTCCATGTAATCGACCATGGAACCCTTGGGGTGAGTGATCGCGTTCGGTGAACCTTCGACAACGAGGTCACCCGCAAACAACAACCGCTCCTCGGGAAGTTCGAGACAAATCGATTCGGGAGACATACCTGGTGTGTAGTGCACCTTGAGGCGAAATTCGGTCCCAACCAAGGTGAAGCCATCTTTGAGCTTTTGGTCTATCTCGAGGCCTTCGAACTTAGGAGATGCCAAGATTTCGGCACCAGTTTCTTCGCGCAGCGCCTCGGCACTGCCCGCATGCTCGGGGCTAGGGCTAGTGAGCATTATCCAGCGAATACGATCGCCACCGCAGCCGGTAATCGAACGACGATGTTCGGCATCGTCTGGCCCTGGGTCAATGACAACTATCTCATCGATACCGACGAGATAGGTGTTCGTGCCTTCACCGGTGCGAACACCAGGGTTGGTGGCAAGGATGCGACGAACGAGAGGACTCAGCGCGCGGGCTACACCCGGCACCATTTCTTCGCGTACTTCTTCTTCTTCTACTTTTGGAACTCGGTCTTGAATTCTCACTGTTTACCTAGGTCCTGTGGATCGATAGTGTCGTCAATAACGATGATGTCGGCGTCGGGATTCCAGCGACCCCCTTGTGGGGCTGATCCCGCACCGGGAAAGCTAAATGTCTGGACTCGCCCACGGAAGCGCCTTTGCAACCAAGCCCTAATGGGCAACCGAGTGAGCGGGAACAACAGTAATAAGCCTACGGAGTCCGTAACAAAACCAGGGGTTAACAGCAAAGCTCCGGCAAAAAGGACCAGGCCGCCGTCGACGAGTTCTTTGCCGGGCATAGTGCCGTTGGCCAACTGCCGTTGGATCTTCGCGATCACACTCATGCCTTGGCGTCGCACCAAGAATGCGCCGACAACGCTCACCGTAAGCAAAACCGCCAAGGTTTCAAGAATGCCAATACCGCCCGCGACCTGCACAATGACATACAACTCAACTACCGGAACGACAATGAACACCAAAAGGAGAATCCCAAACACCGTGACAGTCTACGGGTTTCGAGCAATTGCCAGACTTCGACTGCTGCTGGCACCGCTCGCCATTCCCCTTCGGCCTACTCTTGGCAGAACCCATGAACGCTAAGCACCCTCCCTCCGTTGACAAGCTGGCCCGGTCTTTGACACAGACCGGGCTACCGCACCCAGTGTTAGTTGATATCGCACGCGAGGCGATCGCCGCGGGCGACCCCGATAGTGCCGGTATCCGGGCCCAGTCTTTTTCACGTGGGTTACTGCAACCTGTGGTTAACGCCACCGGAGTGTTGTTGCATACCAACTTGGGACGCGCACCGTATGGCGTCCAACTCAGTGGCGAATACACCAATCTCGAATTCGATCTAGCGACCGGCGATCGGGGGTCCCGGCAGTCCCATGCCGGTCGACTCCTTGCCAAACTGTGCGGCGCCGAGAAGGCCATCGTGGTCAACAACTGTGCTGCAGCCGTAATGTTGGTCTTAGCCGCTTTGGCCGATGGCAAAGGCGTTGCCGTAAGTCGAGGCGAGTTGGTCGAAATCGGCGGTGGATTCCGTGTGCCGGAGGTGATGGAGCAGTCCGGTGCCCGCCTCGTGGAAGTCGGAACAACTAATCGCACGCGACGAGCCGATTACGAACGAGCGCTAAGCAATGACCCCAATGTGGCCTTGGTGATGAAGATTCACCAATCAAACTACAAGATCGTCGGCTTCACCGAGGAAGCGTCGATTGCCGATCTGGTTGGGCTTGGCGTCCCCATTGTTGGCGACATCGGCTCCGGGGTGCTCGACGCATCCTGTCCATGGCTGCCTTCGGGTCCTCCCCCTTGGCTGGCCAACGAACCCGCGGCGAAGCAGACCCTTGAAGCTGGCGCCAACCTAATCACCTTCTCTGGTGACAAAATCTTGGGCGGACCCCAAGCTGGCATCATTGCCGGCGATGCCGACCTGGTTGATGCTTGTGCCCGACACCCACTCGCTCGAGCTCTCCGGCCTGGCGGTCTCGTGCTTCGAGCATTGCAAGACCTGGCGCTCACCTATTTACACCGAGACTTCGCCGCCCTTCCGTTCTGGGCCATGGCCACCACTCCAGTAGCCGACCTGCAAGCTCGTGCCGAAAACATGGGCGTCGGTACCGTCGTGGACCTCATGTCTGTGCCCGGCGGTGGCACATTACCAAGCATCGAAATTCCTTCGGCAGGCCTGGCCATCGAAGGTGACCATGTCGAAGCTCTCCGACTCCGAACAGATGCCAGACCTCCCATCATTGCTCGCGTACGAGAAGGCGTCACCGAACTTGACCTACGTACCGTCAGCCCCGACGACGACCACATCGTCGAAGCCGCCCTCCGTTCGCTTAACTGATGCATGTCGTTGCTACCGCAGGGCATGTCGATCACGGCAAATCCACACTGGTCCGTGTTCTCACCGGGACCGACCCCGACCGGCTGGCCGAAGAAAAGGCCCGCGGCCTCACTATTGATCTTGGCTTCGCTGGCGCGGTACTCCCATCGGGGCGGCGGTTCGCCTTCATCGATGTTCCTGGCCATGTCCGATTTCTTAAAAACATGTTGGCAGGCGTCGGTGCTATCGACGCCTGCGTCTTCGTCGTCGACGCGGCAGAAGGATGGAAACCGCAATCCGAAGAACACCTGCGCATCCTCGATGTTCTCGGGGTCAAATACGGGCTGGTAGTGCTCACAAAGATTGGCCTCGTAGACGACGAAGTACGAGAACTTGCCGAACTTGATGTCGTCGAGCACGTGGAAGGAACGTTTCTCGATGGTGCGCCGATCGTTGCTGTCGATGCCATTGCCGACATTGGGCTTGATGATTTGCGTGCCGCGCTTGACACATTGTTGGCGTCGACACCTACCGCGGCAGACAATGACCGGCCGCGTCTATGGATCGACCGAGTATTCGCTCCGAAAGGTGCGGGAACCGTCGTCACGGGAACTCTGACCGGCGGGTCGATTGCGGTCGACGATGGACTACTGGTCCTGCCGCAAGGCTTTGCTGTTCGGGTACGCGCTATCCAATCCCTCAATGAATTTCACAACGCCATCAGTCCCGGCAGCAGGGTGGCGCTCAACCTTTCGGGCATCGACCACGACCAAATCACGCGAGGCGATGTTGTAGTCCGGTCTGGGCAGTGGTTTGAATCGGACCGATTCGATGCGGCTATCGATGTGCTGGGATCGGTCGGCCACGAAGTATCGCGACGCGGAGCCCACATGGTCTACCTCGGCTCGGGCGAACATCCGGCCAAGCTGCGTGTGCTCGGCACAGAGAAGCTCCAACCAGGAACATCCGGATTGGTGCGTTTGCACCTACAGACGAAACTGCCACTGCTTCCCGGCGACCGATTTGTGCTCCGAGAATCGGGTCGTACCGAGACACTCGGTGGTGGTCAGATACTCGACATCGATCCACTGGTGCGAGCTTCTCAGGCCAGACCTGACCGGTCCGTTGAACGTGTGGTTGCCGAGCGTGGCTGGGTCGATGTCGAACATCTTGCCTTACTTACTGGCCAAACCCCCGAAACCACCGTCGGGCCATGGGCGGTGAGCCCCGAAGAGCTAGCCCGGACAATGACTACGACACGTGCGCAGATCGCAGAAGCCGGCTCACTCGGTCTCGACATTGCCATTCTGAGTGAGCACGAGCGTGCCGTGCTCGAGTTGATTGAAGACATCGAAGTCATTGATGGTCAGATTCGTCAGGTCGAAGCCGCTGACCCACTAGACAACCACCCATTCGTCGCCCAACTCACTGCTTCCCCCTTCGCTCCGCCCGATACAAAGGGCGTGGATCAGAATGAACTTCGCCAACTCGTCAGAAGAGGAGACATCGTCGCCTCTGATGGGGTGTTCTTTTCCCAAGAAGCCATGGACCTCGCTGCAGCAGAGGTGGCCCAACTGTTGGCGTCAAATCCCGAGGGCGTCACCGTCGCCCAAATACGTGATGCTTTGGGTACAACCAGAAAGTTTGTGCTCCCAATTCTCAAGAAACTGGACGGCACGGGAGTAACAAGAAGAAGAGAAGACCTAAGAATCCCAGGCCCAAGACTCCCCAAAATCTAGCCAAGCACCGTCCGCCCAAAAGACAAAGGCCA
This sequence comes from uncultured Acidimicrobiia bacterium, assembly GCA_964196475.1. Taxonomy (GTDB): domain Bacteria; phylum Actinomycetota; class Acidimicrobiia; order Acidimicrobiales; family JAHEJN01; genus CAWKZT01. The sequence goes on along the minus strand of CAXMUI010000046.1, from coordinate 2,010 downwards.
AGATAAACGGAGCGCAGCAGCCAAACTCTCGGAATAGGTGGCCCCCAACGCAGGATCGAGTGCAGGGGCGGCAGCGATGGCGTCATTTTGAGGAAGTGAGCAAAGCGAACAACGAAAGCGCCATCGATGCAGCACCGGCGATCGGCCCTGCGCTCTGAACCTAGTTGCGTGAAGCCAACAACTGCTTGCGCTCAGCTTCGTTGAGGCCGCCCCAGATCCCATGCTGTTCACGAATCTCGATGGCGTACTTTAAGCAGTCGGACTTCACCGAGCAGTCACTACAAATCGCCTTAGCGCGAAACTCGCGTTCGCGTTTCTCTTCTTTGCGTTCGAACTGGGGTGGGGGGAAAAAAACAACAGCTTGCGGACCGCGACATTCAGCCTTGATCTGCCACATTTCTTCGGTTCTGACTGCGCTCACGAATTCCCTACTCTCGTCCCGTCTTGACGGCACAATAGTCGCGAGAAAGGGACGCGCACAAGAAGAAATTTGTCGCGGCCGGGAAAATTAGTCGACTTGCCCGTCCTAGCGTCGAATAGTTGCTGCTATCGCGAGAATTCCAGCATTGGCTCGGGAATTTTCGTTGAGCAGGGTACGGCTTCTACCGATTCGAGACCGGTTCGACTGCGAATACAAGATTGTCGATTGCCGTAACCATTACCGCAGCACCGTCGTCGAGGGACTGGCCCGCTGATGCTTGCCAAGTTGCCCCGCGCATCTCGATGGTGGCATCACCATTCCACGTGGCCGGTTCGCCAACAAAGGTGTCCCGGTCTATTCGGGGGGTGCCGTAACGCCCCCTAATCATCAACGGCATAGCCAGCCACATCATGAGAAATGTGCCCACGATTCCGACCAACATGGGCACCCAGGACATGGAAACGCCGTCCCACAACGCGAATGTGCCAATGGTGAGTGCCACGGTGGCGACCAGTGTCATCAGCGAAGGCACCCCTGTTTGCACGTCGGCACCGTAGAGAACGAAAGCAAGGACCAAGAGAACGAGAGCCCACGGGTGAAAGGGAAGCGCAGCAATCCCATAGCCGCCGAGTCCAACGAGCACCCCACCAAGCCAACCGGCGATGCCAGCACCGACGCTATAGAGCTCGAATAGCAGCAACGAGATGCCAATCGTGAGCAACAGATAAGCAACCGGCGGACTGGCGACGGTATGCATAAGTTGCGACATCAGGCCAATACTTTGAAAGCGGCTTCCGGTGATCGGGGCCAGGCGAATTTGATCCCCTTCGGTAACTTGCCGTGACTGAAAGCCAAACTCGTCGAGATCTACCAAGAAGTCACCAACCAGCGGTGAAGCACAACGGACAAGTTGGTCTTCTTCAGAGACCGATCGTCCCAGCTCATCAATCGCTATTCGTTCGCAGGGAACAACGCCAGAGTCCAGTACTTGAACCCAGTTGAGCGTCTGGCTGGTCATACGAGCTGTGTTGTCATCTGACCACAGGGTGGGCGTGAGGACAATGTTGCCGAGGTCGCCCAGCTTCGAACCAGGTGATACGCCCACTTTCTCGGTAACACCAACAAGTTGGGCAACCTTGCCGGCAGCAACCGAACCGCTGGGCCCAATCCAAGAAACCACGGGGACTGATGAGCCGGTAACTCGATCAGCCAGAACACGTAAGGCTTCGTCATCGATGACCGCATCGCGGCTATTTACCTGCAGAACTAGAGCCAAGTCGCCGCGACCTTCTGCCCCGTCAATGGCGTCGGTAATGAAATCGGCCAACACATCATCGAGCAAACCCGAGATCTGGATAACGGTCACTTGACCGGGGTCGGCGCTCGCAGGATCGTTTTGCGCGCCTGCTCCGCCCGCCGTCGCGAGGGTGGCGGATAATCCGATTGCTGTGAGTAGTGAGGCAATAAGTAGTTTGCGCACAAGGCTCCGAACGGCAGATCGCTACGATGACCTGCACATGATGACGTCTGAATTTTTCACATCGTGTGGTGTGCTTATCGTCGCCGGAAAGGGCGGCGTGGGCAAAACC
>CAXMUI010000045.1:0-6602 GCA_964196475.1 uncultured Acidimicrobiia bacterium | reverse complement strand
AAGAGAGAAAATCGTGGCAAGAATTAAACGTGCGGTAGCGGCGAAGAAACGTCGCAACTCAGTCTTGGCTAAGGCCAAGGGTTATTACGGCAACAAGAGTCGCTCATTTCGTGCGGCCAACGAACAGGTCATGCACTCGGGGCGCTATGCGTTCCGCGACCGCCGGGCCCGCAAAGGCGATTTCCGTCGCCTGTGGATCCAACGCATCAATGCGGCATGCCGTATCAACGGCACCACCTACAGCCGTTTCATCAACGGACTCAAGTTGGCCGAGGTAACGGTCGACCGCAAGGTGTTGGCCGATTTGGCTGTCAACGAGCCTGCTGCATTCGCATCGCTCGTCGAAGTAGCCAACGCTGCTGCCGCCGAAGCTAACGCGTAAGTCGCCTTAGCTTCACAAATATCGTGTCACGTTCGAACGCCGCTGGCGCCAAGGTAAAGGCTTTACGCCCCTTGGCCCGGCGGCGTTCGCAACGGTACGAGCAAGGTCGTTTGGTTATTGAGAGTGCCGTCGTTTTAGGCGTGGCATTGGATGCCGGGGTCGAGATCGAGCGGGTTATCGTCGAACTAGACCGCTGCAGCTCTACCGATTCCGATGTTGTGCGCCGAGCCAGCCGCGCTGGCGCCGAGGCCCTCGATGTACACAACGGTACGTTGGCCAAACTGGTCGACACCAAAAGCCCACAGCCGGTTGCCGCTATTGCGGTGATGCCAGAGATGGATATGGCGACGGCACTCGACGAGGCTACTTTCGTGGTAATCGCGCTCGATGTTGCCGATCCCGGCAACCTAGGCACGATTATTCGCTCGGCCGAAGCCGCAGGTGCCGACGCCCTGATCCTCGCGGGTGATTGTGTCGACCCTTGGTCGCCGAAGGTTATTCGTTCGTCCGCCGGTGGCGTGTTCTTGCTACCAATTGTGGCTGGGGAAACCGACGAGATCTTGGATGAGGTTGGCCGGCGTGGTCTTCAACGATTGGCGGCTGATTCGGCGGGTGGATCAGCTCACGATCTAACCGATCTAACCGGACCGGTGGCCCTCATCGTGGGTAACGAAGCCCATGGGCTTCCGTTCGATATTGATCGCATGATCGACGATCGTATTCATATCCCCACTGCCGGACGAGCCGAATCGCTCAATGTGGCTATGGCTGCCTCCATACTGGTCTTCGAAACGGCGCGTCAGCGCCGGCAAATCAGTCGACAAGGGTCCGCCAATCCAGAAGACTTGGACGCCACGCTGTAGTCGTGCGGTCGTCCACCGTAATTTTTTCTTTCCGTCAACTTTCGCAATGAGGTCCCATGAGTCGGTTCCAGTCCTTGGTCGATGAGGCCATAGCCGCCATCGACAGCGCTGCTGATTTGTCATCACTAAACGAGCTTCGACCTCGCCTGATTGGCAAGAAGTCCAATCTGGCCGGGGCCAGTCGTTCGCTCGGCGCCATGGATCCCGATGAGCGCAAGGTCGCTGGTCAAGAGCTCAATGAGTGTCGAAATGTGGTGCAGACACACCTAGATGCTCGTGTCGATCTGCTGGCATCGGAGGCTCGCAAGGTCCAGCTTGAGGCCGAACGCATGGATCTCACCGAGTTGGTGGGTGGAATGCGTCGGGGCCACTATCACCTGATCACCCAAGCTCGCGACCGCCTTGAGGACATCTTCACGGGTATGGGGTTCACGGTGGCCGAGGGACCCGAGGTTGAAACCGCCTGGTACAACTTCGAGGCGCTCAATATCCCCGATTGGCACCCTGCACGCGGCGCGTTCGACACCATTTTCGTTAACTTGGGCGAACCCGAAGAGGTCATGCTTCGGTCCCACACCTCACCCGTGCAAATTCGCACGATGGAATCCCAGAAGCCCCCGATCTACATCGTTGCGCCCGGGCGCACCTTTCGAACCGATGCCGCTGACGCCACGCATCTTCCCGCCTTCAACCAAATCGAAGGCCTGGTCATCGATCGAGGGATTACCTTTGGCGACTTGGCCGGAACTATTGACTCGTTCGTGAAGGCATTCTTTGGCCAGGAGGTCAACACCCGACTCCGCCCGTCGTATTTTCCGTTCACCGAACCGTCGGCCGAGGTTGATATAAGCCGTCCCGATGGAAGTTGGCTGGAGTTGGCCGGTTGCGGCATGTTGCACCCCAACGTTCTGCGCAACTGTGGACTCGACCCCGACGAGTGGCAGGGTTTCGCTTTCGGCTTCGGTATTGACCGATTAGCAAGCATGCGCTACCAACTCGATGACATTCGCGAGTTGGTCAATTCCGACGTCCGTTTCCTCAGTCAGTTCTAGGTAGGGCAGCATTATGAAGGTTCTTCTTTCCTGGTTACAAGAATTCGCCCCAGACATCCAAGGGGATCCCGCCGAGTTGGGTGAAACGCTCACTGCCCTGGGACTTGCGGTTGAGGAAATGACCATCACCGGCGAAGGCATTGCCGACATTGTGGTGGCCAAAGTCCTGGAACTGGGTCCCCATCCAGACGCCGACAAGATCCAACTGGTGCAGGTCGATGCGGGTGATGGCCAGCCTCGCCAGGTCTGCTGCGGAGCGTTCAACATGAACGTTGGCGACCTCATTCCGTTCGCTCCGGTTGGCTCCACCATGCCCAATGGCATGGAGATTGCCGAGCGTAAGATGCGCGGCCAAATGTCGAATGGCATGTGTTGTTCAGCAACTGAGCTCGACCTGGGTGGGGATGCCAGCGGCATCATGATCCTCAACGATCAGCTTGACGACGTGGCAGTGGGGCAACCGTTGGGCGAAGCGCTGGGCATGGCGCCCGACGTTCTCTGGGACCTCGAAGTAAATGCCAACCGTCCCGATGCAATGTCGGTGGCGGGAGTGGCTCGAGATCTTGCTGCCGCCTTGGATGTGCCTTTCACCTTTCCCGAGCACGCTTCGGTAGCTGAGGGGTCGCCTATCGGCGAAGTAGCATCGGTTGAAATTGTTGACCCATCGCTTTGCGGTCGCTTTCTGGCTCGGGTATTTCACAACGTGAAGGTCGGGCCATCGCCCGCATGGTTGGCCAACCGGGTAACGGCATTGGGTATGCGCTCGATTTCCAACGTGGTTGATATCTCCAACTACGTCATGCTCGAACACGGCCAACCGTGCCATACCTACGATCTCGACAAAGTTCCCAATGGTGTACTCAAGGCCCGTCGTGGGTACGAGGGCGAGGACATTGTCACGCTCGATGGCGCTACCCGGCAACTCACCACAATCGATGGCGTCATCGCTGATGAATCCGACACGGCCATCGGAATCGCCGGTGTGATGGGTGGCGAATCGACAGAGATTTCTGACGAAACCACCAGTGTCATCCTGGAGATGGCTTGGTGGGACCCTCCATCAATCTCCCGCACCGTGAAACGCTTGAATCTGCCTTCGGAAGCGTCGATGCGCAACCGTCGCGGCGCGGACTACGGAGATGGGATGGATCGTGCTACCGCTCGCTTTGCACAACTCATGGTGCAGGCGGGTGCTGTTGCCGACGTTGGCGAGATCGACGAACGCGGTGTCACGCCTGATCGCACACCCGTACAAGTGCAGCCAGCACGGGTGAACGCCTTGCTTGGGACGACGCTCAGTGGACTCGACATGGCGCAGCATCTCGAATCAATTGGTTTCGACGTAACAGTCGAAGGCGACGAACTCGCCGTGGTGATTCCGACCTGGCGTTGGGACACGGCGACGTGGACTGACATTGCCGAAGAAATCGCGCGCATGTACGGATACGAGAACATCATTCGCACCGTTCCCAAGGGCACCCAAACCGGCGGCCTTAATGAATACCAGAAGGCCCGCCGCTTAGTAAGGGCTGCGCTTGTTGGCGCTGGATGCGATGAAACGCAGCCGATGCCGTTCTTGGCCCCAGGCGACCTGGAACGCTGTGGTCTTCCCGCCGACGGCATCACCTTGTCCAACCCACTTGTGGCCGAGGAATCGGTCCTGCGCACATCGCTGCTGCCGGGCCAGTTGAAAGGCATTGCCTATAACCAATCCCATCGCACGGGCGACGTGCGTTTCTTCGAAATCGGCCACGTCTACAAGCCGTCGACTACCGATCAGTTGTTGCCCGATGAGCACGAGGCGCTCGCCGTGGCCATTTCTGGCGCTGAAGCATCAGCCGCGGTTGAGGTTCTCGACGTACTGGCCGATGCCTTGGGGCTTCCGAACGTCGAGCTTCGTACCAGCGAGATCGCGGGCCTGCATCCCACCCGAAGTGCCGAAGTAGTGGTCGCCGGGCGCGTACGAGGTGCCGTCGGTGAGGTCGACCCGAGCGTGTTGCAGGCGTACGACATCGACGGACGTGTGGCCTGGCTCGAACTTGATCTCGAAAGCACACTCAATGGGCCTATTGGCAAGCGGTCGTACAAACCGGTCAGCAAGTACCCGTCCAGTGATGTAGATCTCGCGTTCGTGGTGCCCGACGGCATTTCGGCGTTGGCCGTTCGCAAGAGCATTCATAAGGCAGGTGGCAAGTTGCTGTCTGACTTGAGCTTGTTTGACGTCTACCGTGGCAAGGGTGTCGACGACGGGTTCCGCAGCCTTACATTCCACCTCCGGTTCCAGGCCCCTGATCGCACCCTCACCGACGGCGAGGTCGGCGACGCCCGGCAACGCTGCATCGATGCTGTAGCTAAAGCGCACAAGGCCCAACTGCGGGCCTAGCGTTCAGCCCTAGACCTCCAAGAATTGCTTCGGCCCGGTAAATTAGAGCACCTGGACCGTTGGAATTACCACCAGAAAGTGGCGGATTCCGAGAATAGGGTCATGCCCTGTACCCCGTCTTTCTCGACAAAAATTATGCCTTCAGAGATAAGGTGATTGCCGCCTGGTATTTGCGTTCCGTCGGTGGCCTCGAGAGCGGGGACGGCGACTCGGCCCGATGAGTCGTCCGTGGCAACGAGATCGAAGACAAAACCGACTTCGGAATGTGTTGAGAAGAACTCACTTTGGTGCCATTCAGTAGTGATGTTGAAGAAGCTGGGGGCGAGCCAAGCTTGACAGACTCCATTGGAATCGCATTCCGATAGGACATCATTGGCTGGACCGTCGGTGAGATACAGCGAAAGGAAAACGCTGGCACCGGGTGGCAGGCTTCCATCCCCGGGGAGTTCAACGTGAACGGACACGGTTTCGTCACCGGATCTACTAATTCTGGTAGGCACAATGCACCCGTCCGCGATTGCACCGGTGGTTAGATCGATGCAAGTTTGATCCAGGATGGTGAACGCGGTGCGGACCGGCGTTGCCGTTGGCGTTGGTTCGGGCGTCGGTTCTGCGGTCGGAATCTCGGTGGGCACCGGAACTTCGGTTGGGTCGGCAGCAACGGTCGGCTCTGACTCTGGTTCAGCGCCGACTGCTACCTGCGAGGCGTCGTCGACAGTTACGTCGGTGGTGTCCCCTCCGCTATTAAATACGAACCAGCCCCCCAGGATTGCAATAATCACGCCGCCTCCGGCGAGGGCGAGTTTGGTTCGTGATGGGTTAGCTGCAGGTGTCGCTGTTGATTCGGGTGTCACTGTTGGTTTCGGAGGGAGGTCTATGCGTCCATCGGTCGAGATACTTTCCAACACTGTCTGGACGGCATCACGGGGATTATCGTGGTGAAATCCCAGCGAGTTGTTCCGGTATTCGGCATCGTTCATGTACTCCTCGTACGGGCGGCCATTTTGGGCTGCGGTGATTGCGGCGTCGTCCGCGGAACTCTCTGAGATGACGATGCGTGCTTTGGTTAGCTCGAACACTGTGGCGTTTGCGATCCACCGGACATGGGGCACGTTTCCGTCGGCACCGAACTCGACGAACGGCGTCACATGGATTTTCAGGACATGAGTCGATGGGGCATCGCCAGGCGCACGATTGCGGGCCTGATTGACTAGTTGGCCGTCCGCTCCAACGGCGACGGTCATCTCACCCGACATGCCTATGTCGGCGCCATCAGTATCTTTGGAGCCAGCCAGGGTGGTTTGCATGTCGCCCCAATCGCTGCGGCCCGGCAGTTGGAATCCTGCCTCGTCGGCCCCTTGGTACACTTGCTGTTGCAGTTCTCGCATTTCGGGCGTGATTGCATCGGGCATAAGCGTCCTCCATGACTAGGACAGCCCATGGATCTAGGCGGTCCGCTGATATTGCCAACCTAATGCTCGCCCATCACCGTGTCGTCATTTGGGTACATCGGTGGGTGAAGGTTTATAAATAGGAACATTTACGCGATGCTTGCATGATTATGCAGAACTCTGTATGCTTTTGCGATGAAGATTGGAATTGTTGGCGCTTCGGGGTTTACCGGGGCTGAACTTATGCGACTGTGCGCTGGTCATCCGGAACTCGATCTCGCGGTCGCGACGGGTGCATCACAGGCCGGGGAATCGGTAGCGCAATTGTACCCCAGTCTGGCGGCGGCATACGGGGATCGAACTTACGATTCCTACTCTGTCGACGCCGTGGACGGCCTCGATTTGGTGTTTGTTGGACTCCCGCATGGGATTAGCCAAAGCGTGATTCCCGAGATGCGGGGGAGGGTCGGCCATATTGTCGACTTGGGCTCGGATTTCCGGTTGCACGACAAGGACCTCTATCCCGAGTGG